>JAENZU010000218.1 GCA_016841125.1 Melioribacter sp.
TTGAAAAAAGCCGGTAATAATAAACTCCCGAAGCTAATTCCTTTCCATCAAAAGTAACTTCGTATGTTCCAGGTTTCAATTCACCATTCACGAGTGAAGATATTTGCTCTCCAAGTTCATTATAAATTTTTAGATTATAGCTGCCGGCAAATGGAATTGAAAATTTAATATTTGTGGAGGGATTAAAAGGATTCGGGTAATTTTGATTTAAACTGAATTCGGAAGGAATATCAGTTGATTTTACTTTGATACCGGAAATTACATCATATCCTATCAGATATCCATCGGAAGTACCGACAAACAGCTTTCCATCTTCATTATAAGAAGCTTGATAAAATATATATTGATCCGTAAAGGTTTCATCTTTGCTCCATGTAACTCCGCCATCGGTAGTGTTAAGAACAGTTCCGTCAAAACAAACAACTGCGCCAGTATTCAAATCGCTGAATTTCACCGCATAAAAGTTGGAGTCGATATCATTTATGCCATGCTCAATGTAATTCCAGGTATTCCCCTTATCAGTTGTTTTGATCATCATACTATTTCCTACAAGCCATGCAGTACTTTGATCAACAATAGTAACATCTTCAAAATCTCTATTTTCGAATCCGGCAGGTAAACCGTTTAAAGCGGGTTCCGTCCAACTCGCACCGCCGTCGGTTGTAAATTGAAACCATATATCGGGACCTGCAATAAATCCGGTTGATGCATCAAAAAATGCAAGATCACCTGAAATAGACCCCGGACCTGCTACAGTCCAAATGTCTGTCCAAGTTTCTCCCCCGTCGGTAGTTTTAAAAACATGATATTCGGCATAATCCAAAATACTCATCCATGCATACCCGGTATTTGCATCGGGAAAATATATTCCTCCTACTTTATTCCGCGAGCTAAATTCAACTGGTCCGAGTACATCATACCAGGAAATTCCGCCGTCAGCTGTCTTTATTACATATTGATTTTCTTTATGAATAAAACCAACAAGATCACTAACAAAATACATTGCGGTTGCATCCCAAAGACCGTAGCTAGACTTGAAATTCCAATCGAGGCCGGAGCCGTCTTCATTAGTCAACATATCACTGTTACGTGTAAGTGCAAAACCTTTCCCATTTATAAACTGAATTCCGTAGAAACTAGAAGGCGGTTTATTTTCATAAATTTCCCAAGTTTCTCCAAAGTCAAGTGACCTTATCATATGACTGCTTGTCCCTAGTGCAATAACTGTATCTCCCGAGCCCGCAACATCTCTGATACTGAATGCATACTGAGCAAAACTAGGAGTCCAGGATTCACCGCCATCCGAAGTCTTATAAATGAAGGGCTTACTGAAACCATTAGTTCCCATTGCTATTCCGTTATTCCCATCTTTAAAATGGGAGCCTCTAATTCTGTCATAACTGTTTGGAGGTATCACAGTTTTTCTTTCCCATGTTGCACCGCCGTCACTCGATTTATAAATAGGCGTCGGCACACCATTAAACTGGTTTCCCTCCCCCATTGCAAGAACTGTATTTTCATCGAGCCATTTAACAGATCGTAAATCTCTAAAGAAACCATCGTTAATAGTTGTTGATGTCCAGGTTTCACCACCATCTGTAGTGTACATTTGAATTTCTTTTCTATTTCCGACGACAACACCCTTGAGCTGATCGTAAAAACTTATTGCATACCAGCGGACAAATGTTGTAACACTGGTTAAAGAATCTTTAATGACCCATGTCAAACCGCTGTCGGTTGTTTTAAGCAAGTAACTCAATTTTGATTTACCCGCAATCATATGACCCTCATTAATTGAATTGAATATCAGTCCATCACAATAAGTAAAGTTTACCCAAAGTGATACTGAAGAATAATCATATTCAGTCCAAGTAACACCACCGTCAGTGGTTTTTAAAATTGTGCCTCCTGCCGTTGCTAAAAAATTATTACCTGTGCCAATCCAGCCGTTTTGGTTATCGAAGAAGAAAACCTTTGCAAGATCTTTATCAGTCGGTGAGTTTAAGTACTCCCAAGTAAAACCGCCATCGACGGTTTTTACAATTAAACCTTCCCCTCCAACTCCCCATCCTCTTTGTCCGTCAATGAAGTAAATATCTTCCAGCGATTCTTTAAAATCCGGTTGAGATACTATTGTCCACTCCTGACCAAACAGAAAGGTTGAGAAAGCAAAAATGAAAGTGCATACTTTATAAAACTTTAACATCCTTTATCTCCTTATATTTTAGTATGCTAATATTCTAAATTCTAATGCAGCATCAATACTTGAACGATTTCCTGCAAAATAATTACCCGGTGAATATTTTGAATAGATCAGATAAAAAATAAATTCCCCAATTTGATAAGGAATAATACTGGCTCGTAGATAACCTCTAAAACCATCGTAATCAGTTTGATAAAAAAGTATATCATTTATTCTGGAAATTGCTGAAGAGCTGGTAAGGTTAGGAATTGAATTACTGTTGTCAACTATTTTAGCCGAGGTGTATTCTCCAGCAGCTAAAATATTGATTTCATTATTTATAAATAAATCTATTCCCAGTCTGCTGAGCCATTGGTTAGCGGTCGATTCCCAAAATATATTGCTGTAATAATCATCATATTTATAATTGGTTATTGAAAAAGCTGTCTCGGTCAATAGTGTAATTTTATTTGATAATAAATATTCCAGACCTAATAATAATCCGTTTTTAATTCTGCTGCTTTCCATAAACAAAACATTAAATTGAGGATGGCGAGCCCACATTTCACTGTCATCAAAATTATACTGGAATCCAAGTTTAAGATCTTTAGTTAGATCAATACTTCCTTTAATCCCTGTAATAATAATATTATTTTTCCAATACCCTTCAGGCTGCGGATTGTTGGCATCATCTTTTACAACTGCCTGCTCAAAACCGGAACTAAAAAACCCGGTTAAATTAAATGGATAAAAGTGAATCAGCGAAAAATCTATACCGCCGAAATAACCGTTTTGATAAGTATACCTGGTTTCAACTTTTTTCCGAATTATAAATGGATTACTATAACCGCGGAACTTAAATAAAATTGTTTCTTGAAAGATAGCACCTTCATCTTCTCTATATTTTATCTGCTCGTTCAGATCATAAAATCTAAAAGCGGCACCGACATTAAATTTATTATTAAATAAGTAGCCGAGTCCAAATGTCGCATCAATGTCCCTGTGATCGCTGGTTGGACGCGGCGCAACCTCTTTGAGTCCTTCATCCACAGCATAATCGAACCTAGCACCAAAAAGAAAATTATTAAAAATCTTTGCTGCATATTTGGCTTCCAACAGAATGCCATTGTAGCGGTTTCTACCTATCGTGCTGTCGCCAATTAAAAAAGGATTTCCATAGTCATAGTTCCTGCTTGTAAACCAATTCCATTGATGGCGTTCCAGTCTCTGAAACGCGAAGGAACCTTTAAATATTTGAATGCTGTCTAAAATCTTTTTTCCTGTAAACGAAAGTTCGTATTTCCTTATTTCATCAGGATCAATAAACCTTTTAAACTCGCCATCTGTATTTTCAAATGAAGATAATATGCTTAATCTTTGATCAGAATCATCTTGATATAAGAACGCAGGATTTCCTCCAAAATAATATGAGTTAATTCTATTTCCATTAGTTGAGATTGTGTTAAAAAAATAATCTCTCTCATGAAGAGTCTGTGAAAACAGAAAAGTCATATTCAGAAGAAGTCCAATTATAAAAAACACTTTTTTCATAAAATCAGTACTCAAAATTCGTTGTGATATTCAGGTGATGGTTTATTATAAACTTTAAAATCGAGCGATGAATTATTATCATCTTTTAATATTTTTTTGTTCCCAACCATGATAGGAATTCTTTCCATTGTTTTCCCCGTGTAAAATTGAATTCCGCCTGTTAAACCAGCATCAATCGAAGGGTTGAGTTTTTTTTCATCAAGCTCGGTAGGATCATCATTGTATTCAACCCCATCAAGTACATACTCGTAAGGTATCAGCATTTGGTCATCGTACCATGTTAAAGAATCGGGATTCATCTTTGCGATTACAATAGCGCCTTTCTCCCCTCCAATAAGCCAATCGTTATGACTTGCAACCTGATAAATCTTAATCATATTCGGCACACCGGGGATATCAAGATCAGGGGCATCATCTTTATAAAACTCAAAACTGACATGTGACAAATCTACGCTTGAATCGGCATTTATGGTATGATCGATTGCATCTTCTGCACAAACAATAAATTGACCCGGCTGTATGGGATAGTCACTGCCTTCACCCGGGAATATCCAGATTATTTTTGAATGAATAAATTGAGGATCATCAACATAATTCAGTCCTAGATAGGAACTGGAGTAAACGACTGCCACCATAATCCCGTCGAGAAAAATCGTTGAGTCTGACTGATTAAAGAGTTCAACATATTTATCGTGAAAATACAAACCGGCTCCCGGAGGTCCGCAAGCGTAAATTTCACTAATCACAAGAGGTGATTCGGCAATTATTTTATCCAATTTAATTTCATATCCGTTTGTAATATCGGCTCTCAATTGAATTGTACCGGAAGAGGAATTCACCAATTTACGGAATGCTAGTTCCTTGCCTGTAATCTGCAGCATCTCTTCAGCGGTTAGTTGTTTGTTTACCGAAACCAAGTAAAGATCTGAAATTGCCTCGGTTAATTTTACAACTCCGTTGGAGTCCGAGATCAAATTATATTCTGTACCTAATGTATTTGATTTAATAAGTACCGAAGCTCCCGGAACTGCATCGCTGCCATAAAGAATTTGAGCGCTGCCTGTTTGATCAACAATCTTAATTTCAAATTCGGTATTTCTTTCTGTGTGATCAGGTTTGGATTCGGTATTAAAGACCGAATCGCAGCCGGAGAAGATTAAAACCAAATTTATAAATATGATGATGTACTTCATTACCAAATTCCTTCTAGTGATGAATGAAATTCGATACCATAAAATATTTCCGGATTCCTCCTAGTGTATGAAGGGAAATTCGGGGATCTTCTATTACTCGAATATAGAGGTCGATTATTCAAAAAGTTATTTACGAAGAATGAAATTGCTGCACCTTTCCAAAGTGATTTGCTCATCTTTAAATTGAACAGGAATTTATTCGGTTTATTTTCTTCATTCAATTCATACGGTTCAACAATTCTTTGCAATTGATCGTACAATGGATTTGAGCGCTGATCTTCGGGGATGCTTACCATTTCACCCTTTTGGGAATAATAACCTATCGCAAGAGTATCATCATAATTTCTTCTTCCGTCAATCTCAAAAAGTTTTTGCTGAATGTGGAGAGTAAACCACATACCTAATGATTTTGCTTGAATTTCGAGCCTGTAGTTAATTAGCAAATCTTTCTGATAATATTCAATGGAATTATACATAGGTAATACTTCGAACCCAAGATCATTCGAATATCTTTGGGAGCCGAAATAGAATCCATTATTGTTTCCGCTTTCCTGATATGTGTACGCTGCATCTACTCTAAAAACAGTATTGATGACTGGTATTCTTCTCGTTCTCAGAGAAAATTCTATTCCGCTTACTTTCAGCCAGCCGTTGTTAGAGTAACTGGCATATGTATTCATCAATGTGTCCTTTGGAAAAGACTGTAAGGGATCTGGCCAATTTGGGTATGAAGTTTTAAAAAATATCGTCGGCTGCGAATTGTTGACAAACATATTTTTTGTATTGTTATAATATCCTGTAATAGTAAATCCTAGAGAGCCGATTTGCTGGTCTATGCTCGCTTCATATTTTATCTGCTTGTAACCTTGCAGAAGCGGGTTAGCCTGCTGCCTAATAAATGTTGATATCAAGGAAAAATTGCTGTCGGGAACTTGAGGATTGACAACCGATACAGTATCGACAAAATCATAATATTTATCCTGTGCAAAAATCATCCCTAAAGGCGGCGACTTTGAAGTAACACCATAGCTCAATCTTATTTGTGTATCATCAAAAAGGTTATAAGAAAAATTAAATCTTGGATTCAGAAAACTCCCATTGTATGATTCAATAAAATCGCCGTCACCCCATAGTCCCGAAAGATTTATACCATTTGGTCTATAAGCTTCGTAACGAGCGCCGATCTGCAGCGTAAATGGTTTCCACAGCCTGCCAGTAATTTTATCTTCCAAATAAATACTTAAAATGTTGTAAGCTGGGATATCCTCATAGGTTCTGATTCTTGGTGAAGGAATTGATAAT
>JAENZU010000219.1 GCA_016841125.1 Melioribacter sp.
CATCGGTTCTGCTGCAAGTAAGCGGCTTAGGCGAATAAACAAAGCACGGCGAGCAGTCTAAATTTAACGTAACAATTTTATGATCCGTTTTCCATGGATGAATATAATTTGTGCTGGTGGGTCCAATGATTGCTACAACTTTTAATTTTAACGCAGCCGCCGTGTGCATTAAACTTGAATCGTTCGTGACGAATACGTTACATCTTTTCATAACTGCAGCTGTGTGAGCTAAGTTATCTGTTTCAACTGATATAATATTTTTGGATGATACTCTTGATACGATTGAATTTTTCAATTCCGTTTCATCCGGACCCCCGAAAACCAATACTTTGGCATTATACCCGGTAATCAATTTTTCAGCAAGTTTAGCAAATTTCTCAGGTTCCCATCTTCTTTTAATATGATTTTTTAAAGTTGAGCAGCCGGGATGAAATCCGACAACGATATCATCGGCACCAATATTTTTAGAGGAAAGATACTTCGATTTGTAATTTTCGTCTTCTTCATTTAGAGGGAAAATCAGAGGCGGTATTTCGTCAATCGCGGAGCCGGTTATTTGTTCGACGAGTTTTATGTTTTCTTCAACATTATGGAGCTGATCATTTTCGTAAGACACTCTATTATTAAGAAAACCGAAATTCTGTAAATCTTTCCGAATGTAGCGTACGCCGGCTCTTCCTTCGGCGCCGATCAGCAGACTAATTAAATTATACTCTCTCCTATTAGAGGGATAAACATTAATTGAAATATCATATTTTTTTCGGAAACCCCAAACAAACCTAAAAGCATCAAACAGATTTGATTCCAAAAAGTTGAAGTAGTGAACTTTCGAGATTTCCGGAATTCGATTGTAGATGTCCTCAACACCTTTATACATAACCATTGCTTCAAGATTACAGTTCGGCAAGAGTTCCTTCAACTTGATAATCGAAGGGGTAAACATCAACGCATCCCCGATTCCTGAGAGGGCAAGTATCAAAATTTTATTGGAACTGCTGTATTGTTGATTCATTTGGACCGATTCAAAAATAAAAATCCTGAAACCACAACAAGTGTGATTTCAGGATCCAATCATTTAATAATCAAAGTTTTATTGATTTTCAAAATCACCTTGCAAAGTTTGCGGAATAATATCGGATGTATCCTGTTCCGCTAATTTACGATATTGTTCAAGCATTGAGTTTACATTGGGATCATTCGGAGCAACTGCTTTGAGCCTTAAGAATAGATCGACAAGTTTGTTGTATTGACCCAAGTTCTCGTAAATTTCTTTTAACATCAAATACGGGCTGTATCTTTGATTGCTTAAATCAGCAGGATTTTCTTCAATTCTCTTCCATGCTTCACGCTCAACATCGGCAGTAACATCAAGATACTGTTCCATTTCACCGGCGCTGTAATAGAGGCTGCCGATATCATGAAGCAATCTATAATCCATTTCAATATTATCTCGCGGAATTTTCTCTTCCATTTTGTCAAGAGTTTTAATTACCATTTCGTTATTCTTTGCTTCGTATAAATAGTGTAGCGCCAAACGCATAAAAGAGTTTCTGTAATTTTGAGTTAACCTGACATGGTTATCATCAAAAAATATTGCGCTGTTATCCAATCCGCGGAATTTGAAACCGGGTGCGTAATCTCTGCTGTAGCCTTCCGGTTCATCGAATAATTGTTTTTTAAGTACAGGCTCATTTACAGATTGGTAATATGAGTCCTCTTTATTCGGCACAAGTCTGAAAGCAAGTCCTTCCATCACAAGATGATCTTGCAGCCCGATTTTACTGTCGTCGGCGCAAGTTACCGCAAAATAGATAGGACGCTGCCAGTTGTTCGCCTGAATTATATCGAGTACAACTAAATCCTGCACACGAACGGCTTTTACATTTCCGAACTGAACTGTATTATCCATCCGCCATGAAACCGCTCCCGATTTTACAATTGCCGAATCTTTAACGTTATATTTTTCAATCATATCTTTCGAAACAGGGAGCGACATATTGCGTGGTTCCCACCGCATAGGACCTAACCGATCAATTTCCACATCGGAGAAATTCATAGGTACCTGCGCCGTACCATGCGGCGTATTATTTTTCAATTGTTTGATGTACCAAGCGGTGTTCAATAAACTAAGATTTGCAATGCGTACATCTCTACGGACTCCCTCAACATCCTGCAGATACCAAAGCGGGAATGTGTCGTTATCACCATTTGTAAAGATTATCGCATTTTGCGCTGCACTTTGAAGCATGTTGTATGAGTAATCCCACGGCACATAATTTCTTGATCTATCGTGTGTATGGAAATTAGAAGCAAGCATATTTGCCGGCACAAGCACAAAAGCTGCAAGAATCACAACGCTGAATACAGGGTTAAGTAAAGATGATTCTTTCATCTGCAGTTTTATCAGGTCTAATATTCCTCGCACTCCCAAAGCAATCCAGATTGAGTAGACGAAGAACGCCCCCACATAAAAATAATCTCTTTCCCTGGGTTGAGGCTGCTGCTGATTCTGATAAAATGCCGTAAGATAACCGAGAAATATAAACATCGTTAGAAACACCGCCGCCATTTTCCAGTCCCGCCGGAAATGGTAATACAGCCCAAACAAGCCGAGCAATAAAGGAATACCGTATAACTCACTCCAATCAACTCCGCTGTCTTGGATAGTAGAATCTCTGCCGGCATAATTCCAGGCAAGATATCTGTGGAACATATGGTTCATCTGGTAAGTGACTAAGAAATCAAGATCATTTGAGTAGCCTGTATAGATTCCCTGTTGATGCGGCTCTTGCGAAAATCTTCTTTTCCAGGTTGGGAAATCTCCGTACTGCTCACGATTCAAATAAGATACTACTTCGGAAAATGTTTTCGGGCTATTTAAATTAATTGGTGTATCCTGGTTTGCTCTAATAATTATCATCGCATAAGATGTAAAGCCGAGCAAAGCAAACAAAGCGCTTTTAAGAATTAGATGGAGGGTTTGTTTGTTTTCTTTGTTTGTCCAATAAATTCCATAACCAAGAATGGCAAATATTGCGAAGAAAATAATCATATCTAAAACAATATCATTTTTGCCGATACTTGAAATCAAATTTGGAAAATATTTCACCATTCCGGGATAAGTCGCCATCAGAGCGATACCGCCAAAAATGAGAGGCAAATAAAATGAGTTTCTGGCAAAAATTTTCTTCCAAAGGGCTCCCATGAATAAAACGCTCACAAGAACAAATATCATTAAGAAACGGGAATCAACAGCTTTATACTCTTCCGGATCGGGAGGGCGCGCATCTGATAATGCGTACCACATTCCGGCTGCTATCACCAAAATTATTCCGGCATGAATGAGAAGTAATTTGCCTGTTACTTTCAGGTGCTCTTCATCGGACAAATATTTCCGGAACATAATAACCATAACTATCGGAACAATCGCCAATACTGCCATCAAGTGAACGCCGGTTGAAAGTCCAATCAAATAAGCTATCATTATTATATATTTTTCATTATCCGGTTCATCGGCTCTTTCGTTCCAAACAATTATCAGCCAGGTAATAAAAGCGATGAAAAATGTTGAGAGTGCATAGACTTCTGCTTCAACGGCATTGAACCAAAAGGTATCACTGAATGCAAGAGAAAGTGCTCCGATTGCAGCAGCCATATAAGTTCCGAGGGCGTCCAAAATTGATGTCGGCTCTTCTTTCCTGTAATTTAGAATAAGCTTAACAGCAATTAGATAAAGGAATAAAACCGAAAAAGCGCTCGATAGAACGGAGATTGTATTGATTCTTAACCCAATATTTTCAGCAAAAGGAATAAGCGAAAACAATCTGCCGAGTATTAAGAAAAAGGGTGTTCCGGGAGGGTGAGGCACCTGCATTAAAAAGGAGGATGCAATAAATTCTCCACAGTCCCAAAATGAAACCGAGGGTTGAACGGTTAAAAAATAGACAAGGGCAGAAATAACAAATACGCCTGCGCCAATAATTTTGTGCAAATTCTTTTGATTCATCAGTTCCTCAATTATGGAATTCGATGGTTTTATAAATAAGATTAGTTATTTTGAAGCAGAAAAGAATCAAGATTCATCCTCTGAGGATTCAACCTTTTTAAAAATATCATCGTAGTTTTTCTTTTCCCTATTAATATGATATTTTTGAAGCAGTTCATCCAAAAACGTAAGTGAAAGCCGGTCGAGATCTTCTTCATCTTTTACTCGCTTTTTAAGCATTTTGTACCGGTCGGATTCTTTACTATCGAACTTATTTTCATATCTTTTTAAAACTTCAAAATATTTTTTTTGATTTTTGTAATGCATATCAATTTCTTTAAATATCAAAGTTTCTAATATATCAAAAATAATATTTACAAAATAATTAAACTCAAAAGTAAATTATGAAATTATACAAGAAGAATGAACCGTCAGTTTCAATTATTCTGCCTACTTTTAACCGCTCTCGCTTAATTTTGCGCGCGGTAAGTTCGGTATTATTCCAAACGTTTGAAAATTGGGAACTGATAATTGTTGATGATGGGAGTACCGATGCAACATTTCAATTGTTAAATAAATTAATCTTGACTGATGAAAGAGTTAAATATGTGAAGCATTCCAATAGAAAATTGCCCTTGAGTTTAAATGCGGGATTAAAAATTGCATCGGGAGAATATATTTCATTTCTCGGCAGCGATGATGAATATGAGCCAGATCATCTTGAATTGAGAATGAAATTTTTGAAGTCAAATCCCGAAATTGATTTGCTTCACGGAGGAGCAATGATAGTGGGCGATGAATTTGTAAAAGACAAAAATGATACCTCAAAAAAAATTCATCTTTCCGATTGTGTGATCGGCGGGACGTTTTTCGGCAAACGCCAAATGTTTTTAGAACTTGAAGGTTTTAATGATCTGAAATACAGCGAAGATTCGGATTTATTTGACCGAGCAAAAGAAAAACACAAAATAATAAAAGTAAATTTTGCTACATATATTTACTACAGGGATACGGAAGATAGTATTACGAATACAATTGAGTAAGCTTTGGGCGATGGGCATTGGGCATTGAGCGATCGGAAGTTGATTAGAATACCCTTGCTAAACTGAGTACTTCTCCAGTATATCATCTGGAATTCTTAAAGGTCTGCCGGTTTTAATTGATACCAATGTATAAAACGCATATCCTTCGGCAGCGATTTTATCGTTTGCTTTCTTCTTTATCCAAAAATTTACTTTAACCTGAGCACCGTTGTAAGATTCAATTTGAGTTTCAACTAAAGCTGTATCCCCCAATTTCAAAGCTCTTTTGAAATCAATATTTACATTTGATGCAAACCAACTCATTCCTCTATCTATAAATTCTTCCATCGACATTTTGTAATCTCTATGCATCTGTTCGTAACGGGCTGCAAGCAGATAATCCAAATATTTTGAGTAATGAACATGATTATTTACATCTATGTCGCTGGGGCGTACAATTATTTCAGAGATAAATTTTGAATAGTTCAATTTCATTCACTCCATTCCGGTTTAACAATTTTGCCCATAAATAAAATAGATTGAGTTGCATTTTCTCTTATCGCAAAAATAAATGGGCGGTCAACCCTCATATTAAATCTGTTCCCAGTGGAAGTTTCGCGGATAACCACAACAGTAACCGCTGCGGCTTCAGTTCCAACTTCATCAACTTTAATGAATGATTTGTGTTTAACCAGATCAATAAAAAGTCCGCCCGGTGCATACATGTTTGTGAAGTTGGCTGCATTTGGCGCAAAGGCTTCCGACATTCCCATCGCTGAAAGTACATCATTCAATTTAATTTCATATTCTGTTTTGAATTTCGGGAGTTTTAGATCTCCCTCCATCATTTGAAAACCGGTGAGCATCTCATTCCATTTTGAATCATTCAAATCATCAATGATCTGCTGAGTTGAAACATTTAATCTTGGCAGCAAAATAACCATACTGAATTTTTTATCACCGTAGGGCAGATCGACTGTTTGATAAAATTCATTTTCAAAATACTTCATGGAATCGGTGCGGGACATCATTTCGACCGACACTTGAGTTCCCGCAGGTGTAGTAAAAATATCCGACTGAGTTAAACTATCTGCAAATTGAACTGTCCAATCTCCCTTAAAATAAATAGCATTTAGTAATGCCATTACAACCTGCGGGTCGAGGGGTTCTTCAAATATTTTCTCAATTTTACCGTTAGTTGAATTATTAACCCATT
>JAENZU010000220.1 GCA_016841125.1 Melioribacter sp.
ATTTCATTTAATATTTTATCGACCTTTTGAAGCATGTAGTCTGTTTCTTCTAGAGATGTACCGGGAGGGCTGTTGAAATCTAAAACGAGTGAACCCTCATCCATATCGGGTAAAAACCCGCTTGGCAGAGTCGGTAAAATGAATACTGCTGAAATGGTTAATAAGATTAAAAACGCGATAGCGATAATCGGTCGATGAATAAAGAAGCCGACCCAATTTCGTTTTTTTAATTCCTTTGCAGAGACCTTAATACTATGCTGTTCTTTTGAAAACATTATGTAAATTACAGGCAATCCAATCCAGGTAACAATAAATGAACAGACGAGTGTTATGATCATTGTATTCGTCATTACTTTGAAATAAGCTCCTGCAACTCCGCTCATCAATACAAAAGGGAAAAATATAACTATGGTACTTAAAGATGATCCCACCATCGCAGGGAATAAGTAGTGAATTGCTTTTGTTACAAGAAGATAACTATTTTCATCAGGGTGTTCTTCATGAGTTCGATGTATCTGTTCAATTACAACTATTGCATCATCAATTATTAAACCTATAGCAGCTGCAATAGCACCTATTGTCATTATATTAAGTGTAAATCCAAAAGCATAGAGACTTGCAACAGTTAAAGAAAGAGTAATCGGAATTGATATGAGAAGTACCGAACTTGCTTTAAATGAGTGTAGAAATAAAACCGTCAAAATTAGTGACAGCAGTAGACCAATCCACAGTACATCTCGCAAACTGCTGATTGAATCGGAAACAAAATCTGCCTGGTTGTAAAATTGCTTTAACGAAATTCCTTTCGGAAGTAAGTGGTTCAATTCTTTAATTTTATTTTTTATATCACCAGAAAGTTTCATCAAATTTGCCTCGGGTTGTTTTACTATTGCAACCAAAGGTACATCCTTACCATTAGCATTTATTTTTATGTATTCTTTTCTTTCAGTTATTTTAACTTCGGCAATATCTTTTACTCTTACTGTTCTATTGATTGTATTTTTCACAATCATGTTTTCCAATTCATCTTTTCGGTCAATTGCAGCATCTGTAATACTTAAATAGAGACGGTTGTTATCTTCAATATAGCCGTTTGATGAAATGAAATTGGAATTGGAAAGAATGTCAGCCATTTCTTTGGGAGTAATACCGATTGCACTCATTTTCAGTGCATCAATTACAACTCTAAACTCCTTAGTTTTCCCCCCTATTATTACAATTTCGGCAACTCCTTCTACTTGCGAAAGGAACGGTTTTATAGTGTATTCTGCAATTTGCCTTAATTCAATTTGACTTATTTTTTCACCCTCAAGCGAATAGTCTATCACCGGAAGAATAGAAGGGTTCATTTTCTCTACAACAATATTTATTCCCGGAGGTAGTTCCTGTTTAATCGAATTGATACGCGCTTCTATTCTTTGTTTTCCTAAATCAACATCAGAGTTCCAATCGAGAAAAGCGGAAATTTCGCAGCTGCCTCTTCCCGTTATACTTCGTATCAATTTCAGTTTTTGTACTTTTTTAATTTCATTTTCTAATGGAACTGTGACAGTGAGCATCATTTTATTGATTGGCTGTTGACCGTTCTCTGCAATGATTTTTATTTTCGGGAAAGTAATATCGGGGAACAATCCGGTCTGTAAATTTTGAAGCGAATAAATACCGCCCACTAAAATAAAAATTAGCAAAGCCGCAATGGGGCTTTTATAAGTAAGGTAAAAATGTTTCATTATTCAATCACACTTACAAAAGATGAATCGGGAAGACTATATGCACCTTCACAAACAATTTTATCTGCCGGATTTATATTGGGTTCTAAGATTTGAAAAAGCGAATCATTAACAATACCGGGCTTCACATCAACCCGGTTAGCCATTGATTGATCGGATAATTTCATAATCCAAAATTCAGATTCCGTTTCGTTTGTCATCAAAGCCGCTCTAGGTAATACAATAGCGGCTTTTTCAATTTTAACAGGAACATTGACATAGACATTTAAATTTGCCGGAATTTCAGGTGCTCCTTTCAAAGCAAGCAAAAACGTCTGGGTCTGGTCAATAGGATTTATGGACGGAATTTTATGTTCCGCGTATGCTTTAAACACTCTTCCGTCGGGCAGCAATGTATTAAATATTGCGTCATTTTCAATAGAAGTAGAATATTGGTATGGTACATTTAATTTAATTTTTAGAGACGATGGGTCTATAATTAAAGCGAGATTATCCCCATCGGAAATATAATCACCTATTTGTTTATTCAGTTCAATTACAACACCTTCCTGCGGGGCATAAATATTTACTTCGCCGCTGAACAAAGATTTATTTTTAAATTCACCATCCGATTCAATTGCGGCGGCTTCTTTTGTTTTTATAGTAAAAAGTAATTCCCCCTTTTTAACTTTATAACCTATACTTTTTGTTGATTTAATAATGAATCCATTCAGTGTTGAACGGATGTTTTGCTGTCTTAAGAATAGAGTTGTCCCATTCAATTCAAGATATTCAATCATTGTTTTGAATTGCGGATTGCACACTTTTACTTCGGCTGCGGATTTATTTTCATCTACCGTGCCGCCCGTTTCCTCCGAGCATGATAGGAGAAAAAGTCCTCCGATTATAAAGAATATTAAAATTTGTTTCATTTCACCAATTCCAATAATTGAATTCGTTAACTGCTCTTTGATACTTTATTTCCGCCATCAGACTATTAGTTTTCAGCTCATCATATTTATTGATGATTGATATGTAGTCAATAATAGAAATCTGACCCTGAGCTAAACTTGAATTTGAGATGGAGAGAATAGTACTAAAATTGATTAATTGATTTTTTAATTTATCTATGATATTCTTATATAATTCAATCGACGTCTCTGCCTGTTGCATTTTACTCCATTTCAATATGGATTGACTCTTCTCATATGAGCTAACGTTTTCCAATGAAATTTTTGTCTGCTGAGCCTTAAGGTTTTTTTGGTCACCATCATAGAGAGGAAGTGAAAAATTGATTCCCGCACTTACGCCAAACTTCCGCTCAATATTGTCAAGTTCAATTGCATTCAGACCCGTATTAACAAAAACGTTAACCTGAGGCTCATATTTTATTTCAAACAATTCCTGTTGATTTAATATAGTAAGGCTATCATTTTTAAACATTGCAGTGAAATGAGAACTTTTATTCTCGGCAGTTTTCTCAAGTTTGATTTGATCTAAGTTTTTAACATTAAAATTTTCTATTCCGCAAAAAGTGTTTAATTCTGAGTAGTTGCTTTGAATATTATTCATTAACTGTTCTGTATTGATTTCTTGATTGCTCAACTCGTTCATTAATAGGAGCAGGTCGGTCTGTTTTAGAATTCCTTGCTTCGTCAAAGATTTGGCTGCATCAACTTCAGCCCTAAGTGTATCTTCAATCATTTTGGCGTAATTGTAAAGCTGCTGAGATTCGTAGACATTCAAGTATTTGTCAGTCACCGAATATTTCAGATTGTGTTCTAAGATTTTTGCCGCTGTCTCTTCTCTTGTCGTTTGAAGAGTGGTGTTTTTTCTTAATACATTAACCGTTCTGTCGTTAAAAATATTTTTTTCTAAATTTAATTGTGCAGAGTATAATCCGCCGTTTGTAATTCCGGCATCATAGCCAATTGCTTCCTTTTGGGGATTAGTGGAGATCATTTGCCCATCGTTATTTAGGTAAGGCGCAACGAGAATATTAGAAGTGAGAGATAATTGGAATGAATTGTTCTGTGCATCAATTAAAGAATTTTGTATTTCCCCGTTTTTAATATTATTGAAATGTTCGTTAAGCTCGGGGTTGTTAGCTATGGCGGTATTAATATAATAGTCGAGAGTATTTTGTGCCGTTGATATATCGCAGAACAGAAAAGCGAATGCGAGAATCCGGATAAATATATGATTGATTTTTCCCAATAAAGATACACCGCAATAGAATTAATTAATAATTTTGTTGTGTTTATTAATTAATCTAATGAGCAAACCTGTAAAGAAATTGGAAAAAATAATCAGCCCGTTTTATCCCAATGAATAACAACAAAATGTTTTTGATCAGAATAGGTGTATTTTATCGAAGCATGGTTTATTTCACAAATTCGTTTAACTATTGTCAAACCTAGACCGGTTGAATCCGCTGAATGACTGCCTTTTTCGAATCGATCAAATAATTTTAAAGTGTCTTTGCCAGGATCAGGCCCCGAGTTTTCAATTGTTAAATTATCATCATCAATTCTAAAATTTATAAATCCCTCATTTACATTATATTTTATTGCATTGGAAAATAAATTTGAAATAAGGATATCGAGCAGGTCTCCATTAATTAATAGAGAAATATCACGTTCAATATTTTTTGTGACGGTTAATTTTTTCGTTTCTGCGATTTCATGAAATTCATCAATTTTTTTACTAACTATTTCGGATAAATGATATTCAGATTTTCGCAAATACTCTATACTTTCAATTTTGTTAAGAAGGTTCAGCGATTTATTAAGTCTTACCAGACGGTTCAAAGTAGTAATAATTGACTGCAGGTGACCTACTTCTTCATTGCCTAATCTATTGCTTTGAAGTAACGTTTCTACTTTCGCTTTTATAACAGCAAGAGGGGTTTGTAATTCGTGCGATGTATTTTCTGAAAATTCCTTTTGTTTGTTAAAATCGTCTTTTATTTTTTCTGTTAAGCCGGCAATCGATTTATTAAGATATTCAAACTCATCTATTTCGCTTCTTTTCAATTCGAGTTTGGTGCTATCCTGCACTTTGAAATTTTTTAGGACTTCCAGATTTTCATAAAACGGCTTCCAAATAGAAGTGTTGATTCTATTCACAAAAAATCCGGATAGAATTATCATAAAGAAAAGCACAATAAAAGCAGGTAAACCCACAGAGAGCATTATATCAGAAGGATCAATATTATCCGAACGCACAGTTATCAAATAACTTTTACCATTAAATCTATAAACTGATTTTAGCTGTTTGAACGAATCGTATTCGTTCTCCTGCTCATTGTAGATCAGCGTATCTATAAATGTTTCAGCCTTTGCGTAGTTTGATCGCGTCAATTCTTTTACTTCTACGTAAGGAACAAAGTTGACTTCATTTCCTTTCTTTAAATTTGCAACTACGCTTTCTTTTGTCATCGAGAGCACTTCTTCAGTTTCACCACTTATTATTATCTGCATTACTGCGTAAATAAGAATAAGCCCTGCTATTAGCGATACAGAGGAGAAAACAATGTAACTTCTATTTATTTTTTTGATGAGTTTCATAAAGTTGTAAATTTGTAGCCTACACCGTAAATTGATTTGATAAAATCTCTCGCACCCTTTTCAATTAATTTTTTGCGTAGATTTTTTATTTGGGAGTAAACAAAATCAAGACTGTCGAATGTATCAGCATGATCTCCCCAGATATGTTCTGCAATCGATTCCTTTGTTAAGACTTTTTCTTTGTTAGTTACAAAATATAGAAGCAGATCGTATTCCTTTCTCATTAAAATCACATTTTGAGAATTGATGAAAACTTCTCTTTTATCGGGGTCTATAGTCAGTTCGTCAACAAAAATTATTTTTTCACCGTCAAATTTCCTTCGGCGCAAAACAGAATTAATCCGCGCATTCAGTTCGGCTAGATGGAAAGGCTTGGTTAGATAATCATCAGCGCCTAAATCCAGGCCGGTCAATTTATCAGTTAAAGAATTTTTGGCTGAAATAATAATAATACCGGTTTTTGGTGAAAGACCTTTTAATTTGTCAATTATTTCTAGCCCTGAACCGCCGGGCAGCGTTATATCAATTACGGCGCAGTCATATTCATAAAGATTTATTTTT
Organism: Melioribacter sp.; assembly: GCA_016841125.1. GTDB lineage: Bacteria > Bacteroidota > Ignavibacteria > Ignavibacteriales > Melioribacteraceae > JAENZU01. The sequence goes on from JAENZU010000220.1 coordinate 5,840, forward strand.
TCAAGGGCGTCATCAAAATTATAAACAGCCTCACATACAAATCCTTGAGACCTTGTATAAATTATAATTTCATTTGCCAATTCTTTTTCGTCTTCAACAAGTAATATTTTCATTTGGTATTTTTATAATAAAATTTTGTAACAAGATAATACCCAAATCTGTAAAATTTTTGAAATTTATTTTTTTAATGTGTACACACAATTAATTAATACTTCAGACCGTAATTGCAATATCAATTGATTCAACCAACACAAATATTTTTTCTATTGATATCTAACAATCATCCTTTCACATCTTTTCCTTATATTTGCACTTTAGTTTCAAAATTGGAGATAAAATGAAAGCACGTCACCCAAAGGGATTGCCGGTACTCTTTTTCACC
>JAENZU010000221.1 GCA_016841125.1 Melioribacter sp.
TTATTTTTTCTCGCTTAAATTTGGAGATTTTATTTCAGATCTGCACTCAGATATGCATTTTGGTAGTTTGAACAAGGTAGTCAACACTTCATTTAATGCCGAGTATTTATTCGGCAAGTGCAGAACCTGGGCAATCGGGTATGGTTTTGATTATCTGCATTATAATTCAGAACCGGAAATAAAAATTCTAAACCACTCTTTGAATGCAAAATATTATTTCGGAGGATAGAAAATGAAATTCAATAAATTTATGATAGTTGTGCTGATGACTTTTGCACTTCAAGGCTGTTTGACAGAACCTGATTTGAAAATGCCCTTCAGAAATTTTACTCCCGAAAATCTTAATGACGGTTGGGAAATTTCAACTCCTTCCGCTGAGGGAATAGATAGTCTCGGAATGCTCTCAGTTTTTCAAGATTTTCACAACGATGAAGACGTTTGGCAGGTTAGAAGTTTATCAGTATTTCGAAATGGAAAATTAGTTGCGGAAAGCTACACAAAAGATAATTCCGATAAATATACACCCAGAGCAGTTTGGTCTGCTACCAAACAGGTTATGGGAATTCTAGTTGGTATTGCTATAGAAAACGGTTTGATCGGATCGATAGACGATAGAATAGAAAATTATTTGCCGCAAAAATTAAATTCTTATCCTGACAAAAAGGATATCACAATTCGTCAATTATTAACAATGCAGTCTGGTATCGATTTTGACAATTACGGTCTAAGCGGAGATGATTCACAAATTCTGCAGCAAATTCCGGATAATCTCTTGGATTTTATTTTGAAGAAAAAATTATATGCGGCCCCGGGAGAAGATTATAAATACAAGGATAGTGATCCGCAGATACTTGCGGCAATTTTAGAAAAAATCACCGGTAAATCTCTTGATGTTTGGGCAGACGAAGTTTTATTTTCAAAAATCGGGTTTTCCAATTATGAGTGGAAAAAATACCGCGATGGATCAACACTTGGTTCATTTGGAATTATGACAACACCAAGAGAACTAGCTAAGATCGCTCAAACAGTTTTGAACGGCGGAATATTTAACGCCAATCGAGTTGTTAATGAGAATTGGATTGCCGAAATGGTAAAACCTGATGTTGAAGCAGGAGATAAACATTTCGGTTATTTGTGGTGGAGCTACCCGGAGCACAAAACATATTTTATGTCCGGAAACGGCAGACAGCTTGCATTTGTTTTCCCGCAGAATAATTTGATAGTTGTAATCACATCAGAAACAAATCTACAGGGAAAGTTCAACCTGAATACTGCAGTTGGAAGAAAATTTGGTGAAAGGATTGCTGCGTTTTGTGATTGAGACTTAAGATACAAGATTTGATGAATCAAATTTCTACATCAAAAAAAATAGAGATGCTATTATAATTCAAAATTCAAAAAAAATAATCACGCAGAGATCATGAGGTACATCGCAAAGTTCGCAAAGTAATAATAAATCAAGATTCAAAACCCATTATTCACCCTATAAGATTTCCGTTCAACTCTTTCAGAGTTGTTTCATCGCCACTCGCTTATGTTTTTTTATAGTTCAAACCCTTCGGGGTTATTCAGAATCTTTGTATTTTTTCCTGACTACTGAATTCTGCCTTCTGCATCGGCTCCGTGCATCGGTCAACTAAAAATGCTATCGATTTGTAGTGAATACCACTGTGAAGTGACAACCCGATTTCGCAAGTCCGGCTGGTTGAATAGCCTTCATTGCAATTTCCGGAAACTTGGGGTTTTAAATTTTGCAGTGCAGATTCATTCAACTCGGGATATGAAAAACCTCTGTCGCCGGCAAAGCCGCAGCAGCCAACGTCATGCGGTACAATCACATTTTCTGCGCACGCTTCTGCAAGACTTTTGAACATCTCGGTTAATCCGAGTTTAGTGCTGCTGCACGTTGTGTGAATTGTGATAGTATCGTTCACTTTATTGAATTTTAATTTGTCCATTAAAAAAGAATAAATAAATTCTATCGGTTCATAAATTTTAAATTGATCTTCTGCTTGGGATGCCAAATAATTTTTCATATGGTAAGTGCATGGACTGGTATCGAACAAGACGGGATATTTACCATTTTCGGAAGCTGTGATGAGAGCATATTTCAACTCTTCAGATTTTTTATTTGCCTGTTTATTGAAACCCTTGCTGGCAAAAGGCATTCCGCAGCAGAGTTCGGAAATGTTTTTCGGATAAATAATTTCGTAACCTGCCTTTATTAAAAGTCTGTGAATTACTGTAGTCTGAGATTCTTTTTCTCCGCTATCTTTCGAATTTCCCATAGTACGTGCGATACAGCTTGGGAAATAAACCACTTTGAGATCGGCTCCGCTTTTAGTTGATGGATAAAGGGGATCAGCACCCTTAGGCATGAATTTATTCCATTGAGGAATTCTATTCCCGGAAATTTTTCTTACACTGCCTGCTATATTTTCCATTGCATCATCGCCGATCAACTTTTGTACGCCGCCGACTATGTTGAGAGTTACCCTTCCCATTCCCGTTACCGGCTTCATATTGTTTGCAACAAAATCAGCAACACTGTTAGCTGTATTGGAAACCTGCTCTGCGCGCAATTGCTTTATCAATTTACCCGTGTCAATATCAACGGGACAGCTTATTGCGCAAAGTCCATCCGTTGCACAAGTTTGGTCACCATAATAATCGTAGCTGAGTTTTAATTGATTTAATCTTTGACTATCCGACATACTTTTTTCAAGACCTGTTATCTCACGGTAAGCTACAATTCGCTGTCGTGGCGTTAAAGTCAAATCTCTCGAGGGACAATTAACCTCGCAGAAACCGCACTCAATACATTGATCTATTAAAGGATCAGCAATTGGTAATGGTTTTAAGTTCTTTAAATATATCTGAGGATCATCATTTAATATCACGCCCGGATTCAATAAATTTTGCGGATCGAAAAGTTTTTTGATTTCCTGCATTAATTTATAAGCATCTTCACCCCATTCATACTTTACAAATGGCGCCATGTTTCTTCCGGTACCGTGCTCAGCTTTTAGCGAGCCGTCGTATTTATCGACTACAAGTTTAGTAACCTCTTCCATAAAATCTTTGTAACGGGCGACTTCTTTTTCATTGCTGAAATCCTGACTGAAAACAAAATGCAAATTCCCGGCAAGGGAGTGTCCCCAAATAATAGTTTCATCATAACCGTGTTTACTAAACAGTGATTGCAGATTAAGCGTTGCCTCGGCAAGTTTATCGGTTGGGAAATTTACATCTTCAATTATAACAGTAGTCCCGGGCTTACGTGATTTACACGCGGATGGAAATAATCCCTTGCGAACATCCCAAAGTTTTTTGTACTCCTTTTTATCTGTGGTAAATTCAATCGGGTGAGCTTTCGGAAGATGCTCAACGGCATCAGTTATCTCTCTTATTCTATTCTGCAGCATTGATGGGTCATCGGCGGAGGTTTCCACTAAAAGTGCTGCAGCTTCATCATTTAAAGTTTTTAAGTGAGGCGGCATACCTTGTTTATCCTCCACAGAACGCAGAGCTGCTCTATCCATTATTTCGGCGGCATCAACCGGAAGTTTCTGAAATATCGGAATAGCCTTGCATGCGGTTTCAATATTTTCGAAGAGCATTAATGCTGTTGCTTTGTTTGGTAAATCATCAACAGTGTTAACAGAAATTTCAGAAATGAAACCGAGTGTACCTTCCGAGCCAATCATTAAATGTATTATTTGATCAAACGGGTCATCGAAATCTATAAGCGAATTTAAACTGTAGCCCGTTGTGTTTTTCATCTTGTATTTTCTAACGATTTTATCTTTCAGGTCGGGATTTGCTTCAATCTGCTCGCGGAGTTGTTTTAATCCGGCGATTATTTGAGGATTCTGATCCGCAAATGCTTGACGACTTTTTTCATCGGTAGAATCAAGGGAACTGCCGTCGGCAAATACAATTTTCATTCCGTGCAAAGTATTATAAATATTTTTCGCTGTACCGCTTGTCATTCCGCTTGCATTATTTGCAGCGATGCCGGAAATTTTTGCCGAGTTGATTGATGCGGGATCGGGACCTAATTTTTTGTTGTGTTTTGCTAAATATAAATTTGCAAATGCACCAATCAATCCCCCCTGCATATTAATTACAGAGGCATCATCATTGATTTGATATTTTGTCCAGCTGCTGCCCAATAAAACTAATACAGAATCTGTAATAGCCTGACCGGAAAGGGAAGTGCCTGCAGCGCGGAATGTAAGGGGAATATTCAATTCTCGTGCATGATAAATTACATCAGTTACCTCCCGGTCATTTTCAACCTTTACAACTAGCTGAGGGATCAGTCTGTAAAAACTTGCATCGGTACCGTATGCCAAAGTTCGCAGTTCATCATGAATCAGTCTATCATTAGGGATTAGTTTTTTTAATCGGTCGTACAGTTCAAAATATTTTCCGGTGAGCATTATCATCTCAAAATTATTAATAACAAGTGTAAAGTTAAAAATTTGATGAATGTTAATCTATTCACAAATTAAAGTCCGCATTTTTTCATCATCTTATGAAAGTTAGTTCTGTTTATTCCAACATGCTTTGCTGCTTGAGTTACATTTCCGTCAAACTTAATTAATAGATTCTGAAGAAAAACTTTTTCAACTGCTCTGCTTGCTTTATCTGCTGCATCCTTTCTTACTCTATCCATTTCCTGCCACGTTTCGGGTATCCTCTTCATCTTTACTTCAGGCATAGCTTTATCAATAAGTAAATTCGGATCAAGATCGCGAGGTTCAATTATTGTATTTGACGATAGAATTACCGCACGCGTAATATAATTTTGAAGTTCTCTTATATTTCCGGGCCAGTCATATTTTGTAAAAATGTTTACTGCATCTTCAGAGAATACCTTCAACGGCAGTTTAAGTTCGTAGCTGGCTATTTCGAGAAAATGATCAATCAAAAGGGAAATATCATCCTTCCTTTCTCTAAGCGGCGGAACGTGTATTGGAAGAACATCCAGCCGGTAATAAAGATCCTCCCTAAATTTTCCTTTCGCTACAAGTTCCTCTAAGTCCTTATTTGTTGCTGCAATCACTCTGGCAGAAGATTGAATTGGAGAAGTGCCGCCTACTCTTTCAAATTCTTTTTCCTGCAACACCCTTAAAATTTTTACTTGCGAATTTAAATCCATCTCTGAAATTTCATCCAGAAAAATAGTGCCGTCGTTTGCAATTTCGAATTTGCCAAGTTTTCTCCTATCGGCGCTAGTGAACGAACCTTTTTCGTGACCAAATAATTCGCTTTCCAAAAGTTCTTTTGGAATTGCGGCACAGTTTACTGTTGTAAATGGTTTTTGTTTTCGTTTACTATGCACATGAATTTGACGGGCTACCAACTCTTTACCAACGCCGCTTTCACCTGTTATTAAAATTGTGTTTTCGTTTTTTGCGAACAGGTAAATAGTTTCCCGCAGTTCTTTTACAAGGCGGCTTTCACCTATAATCTGTTTATACGGCTTTTGGAATTCCTTCTCTAAAGATCTTGCTCTTGATTTGAGAATTCTGTTCTCAAGTGAGTAGGCAATTTTTAATTTTAATTCCTTCAACCGCGGTGTTTTGGAAATATAATTTTCCGCCCCTATTTTCATTGCTTCAACCGCAGTATCAACTTCTGCATAGTCGGTAACCAAAATTACAGGTAGGTCTTCATCAATCATTAAAATTTTTCTTAAAACATCCAATCCATTTATACCCTCCCCAAGCATTAAATCCAAAAATACAATATCGGGATTCTTAGTCCTTACCATTTCCAGCCCTTTTTCTACATCGGTGGCAGAAATGCACTTGAATTCGTTTTCTAATACTAATGTAAAATCGGAAATGAACTCTTCGTCATCGTCAATGATTAAAAGAAGAGGATTGGTCATTGGCTACCTCGTTTAATTCAATAGTTAAAATTGTCCTTTCATTACAGCGGCTCTGCTTAACAAAAATTCTTCCGCCGTATTTATTTAGCAAAATTTTTGAATTGTATAATCCAAGTCCTGTACTCCCTTTACCTGAAAAACCACTTTCAAAAATTAAATTCCATTTCGATTCCTCAATTCCGGTTCCGTTGTCTATTACATCAATGCATACTTTAGGGGGTTTCCTGTATAGAACTACTTCAATTTCCCCATTACTATTGCCGTTCAGGCTGTCAACAGAATTGCTGATTAAATTGTCCACTACTTCTGCAAGTTCT
>JAENZU010000222.1 GCA_016841125.1 Melioribacter sp.
CGAATTTAACAACTCAAGATTTACACTATCATTACCGCTTTCCAATCTATCATAAAACTCTGATATCTGATTATAGAATCTATCGTGTTCGAGTTTATGAGAAATATAGTAGGGAAACTTATTCCCTTTCATGTAATTTTCTTCGGTATCAAAATGTACTTTGAGTTTCTTAACAAGCTCGCTTACCAAATGTTTAGGATAATATTCATGATCACCGCCCAATGTAGAGTGAAGATCATTTACGGTATCAACTATACTGCTATGCTGCTCGTCAATACTTTTGATATTCAAATATTCACTTGGTTCCATCGTGAGGAAAGACATTCTAAACCTCAATTCTAATGAGATAATAATTTATAAAATAAATTTATTTTTTATAACATACCAGATTTCTTTCTGATAAACCATTCGATTCCGAAAAGAAGAATTATTAAAAATAAAATCCTTTCATCACCCAAAAGATTATATTCCACTGAAAAAATATTTGAAAAATTATTCTTTTTGTAGTTGCTGTTTAAGTCTTCAATTATGCTGGAATAATTATCAATCGTTGCGAAATCGCCCCCTGAGGCAATCGATAATGAACGCAGAAAATTGAAGTCAGCCTGAGGGTTTATTTTTTCAATTTCAATATCGCCTATTGAAAATTTTCCATTATCGGTGCCAATGTTTTGATCGTCGAGCTTTGCTTCCGCGCTAAATTGATAATCACCCGGTTTGTTGGTCTCAAATGTTCCTGTATATCTGCCGCTGCCTAATGAATTCAATGTGATTTCGAATTTTTCGTCGTCAGATTGTAGTTCAACATTTACCTGTGCATTATTGAGAGGATTAAAAGATTCATCATAAACTTGCGCGGAAAATGAAACCGGCTCTCTCAAGGTATAAAGTCTCTTGTCTGTAGTTACGGAAAATTGCTTTTGATCCTCTCTAACATTCAGCCATTTGACGGATGCCGAAATAAAAGAATCAAATAAATCATTTTCTTTCGCGGCGGTTTGTAATTTCCACCGCCAAATATCGCCGCTCAATAATGCAATACAGCTTCTTCTGCCAAGGCGCTGTGTCAATAAAAGCGGTGCCTCCAAAGGAATATTTCTAACAGTTGCCAAGGCGATTAATTTTGTTCCTGCCTTTGCAGCAAGGTTCGTGTTATAAAACGGAACCGGCGGAAGGTTGTTCCAATCCTTAAATATATCAGAAGAATTATGATTCAGCAGCGGATGATTTATATCAACAATACTTGGTTGTACTTCCAGAATACTTGATGAGTTTTGCGAAAATGTAAATGGCAGTTCCTTTGCCAGCAGATTCAATTTTGCAAGAGAGGTTACCGGCGACAATAAAAAGAAAAATGGTTTCTGTTCAACATTGATGGAATGTCTAACCTGGTTAATTAATTCATTTCGAGTATTGCCGGAGGGGAACCCGATTAAAAAGAGAATATCCGACTGCTTTATTTTCAACTCAAAATTATCACTTTCTAAAAATTTATCGGCTGAAATTTGAGTTATAGTATTGATCTCCAAATTTTCATCTTCGGCAAGACTGTTTTTTATAAACTTGAGATCTGAAGAAGGCGCACCGGCAATCAGAAGAATTTTTAATTTATTATTGAGAACGTTAATAAAAAATATGCTACGATTATTTTCTGTTGTCACTTCGTCTTCAAAGGCTGAAACCCGGATACTCATTTTTTTTTCACCGGGAGAAACGGAAGTGTACTCAAACTCAATGTTATTATTTCCGGATTCAGACAGTGTTACTGCAGTTTGCTTTATTAGTTTTTCACCTTCATATAGCGAGGCTGTTACATTTTTATTCTGATAACTATTGTTCAAAATTGAGGCTGATATTACTGTTGGTGTTTCAAGATAAATATATTCATTAAAGAGTACGTTCTTAATCGCAATATCTTTTCTGCTGGTGGTGTCACCTATTCCAATTGAATAAATAGGGAACGGCAGCTTTTCGGCGCTGTAAACCGGGTTTACCCCATCATTTAAAATCCCGTCGCTAACAACTAATGCCGAAGAAATATTTTTTTCTGACTCAGAGAGATACTTAATTACATCGTTATAATTTGTTTTGATTCCGCTGAAAATAATTGATGAGTTTGTATCTCTATTGAATGGATTAACATTATTTCCAAACGTGAAATATTCATATTTACCTTCGCTATCATTGATTCTATCAACGAGATTGTTAATTTTATCTGCTCTAGCGCTGCTATCCTCACTGATTATTGATGTTGTGTTATCGATGAAAACCATGTTAACGGGTTCAACTTCTTCTTTATATTTCAGAGAAATAACCGGATCGAAAATCAGCACTAAAAGTAAAATCAATGAAAGTATTCTAACAGCTACAAGAAAAAATTTTTTAACCTTAGAAATTTTAGGAATTGTAAAACGGTAAACGAAATAGGAATACAAAATTGCAATTAGCCCGCCAAATATAAGCCAGGTAATGTTAAACGAAAAATTTACACTTATGCTGTCAAGCCCAAACATCAATAGTCAGTCTTTAAATTAGTGATTAAAATACTTTTAGTGAGAGTAAGGATTATAAGTTCCAGGATTTCAAATATTCGTAGGTTTTATAATCTGTCAAATCGAAATGAATAGGGGTTACTGAAACATAATTGTTTTTTATTGCGAATTGATCCGTTTCCAATTGTGTATCTACATCCATCAATTTACCTGTAAGCCAATAATATTTCTTTCCGTAAGGATCGTCTCTTTGTTCGTAAATATCATCCCATTTAGATTTACCCTGCTTGGTGAGCAGAATTCCATTAATTTCGTCTTCAGGAACATCGGGTACATTAACATTCAGCAAGGTGCCGGTTTCCAATCCTTTTTCCGAAACCAACTTTGTTAATTTCTGTGCCACTCTGCCTGCATAACTAAAATCCTTAGCATCATGGTTTGTAACGGAGATTGCGATCGCGGGAACATCCATAATTGCAGCCTCTCTAGCTGCTGATACCGTTCCTGAATAAATTATATTTATTGCGGCATTCGATCCGTTATTGATTCCGGAAACAACAATGTCCGGCGAAAATTTTAAAATATTTCTTATTCCCATTTTTATGCAATCGGCGGGGGTACCGTCGACCGCGTAACCAAAAAATTTTCCGTCTTTATAATATTCCGTCACTCTAAGAGGTATTTTCATTGTTATTGCGTGACCTACTGCACTCTGTTCAGTTCTGGGTGCTACTACAGTAACTTTGCCGACTTCCTTTAAAGCTTTGGCTAATGCGTGAATTCCGGGTGAATCAATACCGTCGTCGTTGCAAATTAATATGTTCAAGTTTTACTCCTGCAAACTTTTTTCACTTTAACAAACTACTAATTTAGTTAAATTTGTAGTATTATTAAAATTTGATATTATACAAAAAGCATTTTTATTATCCGGCAAAAACTTCTTAAAAAAATGAATAAAAATAATCTTCTTTCGATATTAGTGCTGCTGTTTATTACGAGTATCAGTGCACAAGAAACCGTTGAAATATTTTTAATTGATTCCTACGTTACTCCCGAAGCCCCATATACTTTTGTTGTTTCCTTTTTTACAACTGAAATGGTCACCTCAAAAATTGTAATTAATGCGAGTGAAGAATTGGTGGTATCCGACTCTTTAACAGATAACCATCAGGGAAGATTTGATTTCAGCAGCAGACAATTTGATTCTACAATGATACCTTTTAGAATAATAGTATTTGACGAGTTCGGTAATAAAAGTGTGAGCGATCAATACGATTTAGCATTGCCTAGTGCAGCAATCATTACAACTGACGACAGCCCTAGTTTTTTCACTGTCTGTTGTTTCGGCGGGGTGATTTTTGGTCTCCCATCACCTGGGGTAATGCTTTACGAGGACAAATCTTACTTTTCATTATCAAAAGAAATACCGGTCATTTCATTTTATTCTAGCGGATACAATTATCCTGTCAGCTACTTAGGTTTGGAATATAGTTATACTTTTAATGCTCCTGTAGAACATGTGTTAAGAGCAGGTTATAAGTATATTTGGCAGCCGGAATTTATTGAATATATCTCAAGCGGGATAAATGTTTTTACCGACTTTAAGGGTAAGAATGGTATAAGTCCTGAACTAACTTTCGGACTGTTCAAAGTTTACAATGTATTTACTCTATACACTAAATATAGATTTAATATTCAGCCAGGCGGTAGTAAAGTTAAGTTTCATGAAATATCAATTGGATTGTATTCAAATGTTTTTTCAATAAATTTTTGAGCAGAAAATGGAAATAAGATATTATAATGAAAATGATTTTATTAATGTGCTGCAGCTTGTTAATCGGTCGATGGAATTTGACCAATTCACGGAAGCACTTTTAAAAGAAAACGTAACAGATGATCCGGATATCAATACTAATCTAACTTATGTTGCTGCGGAAAACGGAAAAATTGTCGGATTTATTATGGGCGTTATACGCAAAAGGGATAATGGTGATGCTGGATACGTTAAGCTATTTTGCGTGGATCCCGATTTTAGAAGAAAAGGAATCGGAACAGAATTATACCGTAAAGTAGAAGATCAAATTCGAAGTGCAAAAGTTAAGTCGATGAGAGTTTATGAGTCCTATCCAAATTATTATATGCCGGGGATTGATCCGTTTTATACTGAAGCAATTTGTTTTTTTGAAAGAGCGGGATATAAGAAAGTAGGCGATACATCCAACTTAGAAGCCGATTTACTAAATCAAGAGTTTGATACCGCTGAGGAAGAGCGCAAAGCATTGGAAAAAGGGGTTACCATCAGACGGGCTGAAAAAACCGATTTTGAAAAGATGATTGATTGGACTGATAAAAATTTTAAAGGATGGATAAGTGAAGTTTCGAACTCATTCAATAATGATCCGATCTCTCTTCATATAGCGTTTCTCGAAAATAAAGTAATCGCATTTTCCGGTTACGAATCTAATAATAAAGGAACCGGCTGGTTCGGTCCCATGGGTACCTCTGAAGCAGCAAGAGGTAAAGGGGTTGGTGGAATTCTTCTTAAGAGATGCCTGGCAGACTTAAAAAAAATGGGCTTCAAAAAGTCCATTATTCCGTGGGTCGGTCCAATTCCTTTCTACATGCATTATGTCAATTCAAAAGTAAAAAGAGTTTTTTGGCGATATGAAAAATTATTGGAATGAATCTTCCGGTATTTTTGTTTAATGTTCTTACGAATAATTAAGGTGGAATAGTTTTGATAAGATCATTAAGCATATTGCTTTTAATTTCCTCAATTACTTTGGCTCAAACTGGTAACTTTACCGGCAGGATAACGGAACGCGATGAACCGCTGCCCGGAGTAAATGTGCTGCTTGTGAGCACAAACTACGGCGGTGTTTCGGATAAGAACGGAATTTTCAATATTAGAAATATCCCAACCGGTGAATATAAAGCTCGGTTCAGTACAGTAGGCTATTCTACTCAGTTTTTCGAAATTTCAATTGTTGAAAATAGAACCCTTGAACTAAATGTTGAAATGGAAATAAATGTAATTGAGGTTCAGGAAGTAGAAGTGATTGATAAAAAGGTCCAAGAGCAGAGCGACACACGAGTAAGTTTAATTGATCTTTCGCCCTCCGAAGCTAGAATTCTGCCCGGTGCTGTAACCGATGTTTTCAGATCACTCCAATCTCTGCCTGGTGTTCTTGCTCCAAATGATTTTTCTTCACAGTTAGTTGTTAGAGGAAGCGGACCCGATCAAAATTTAATAATAATGGATGACGTCGAAATATTCAATCCTTACCGCCTGTACGGGGTAATAAGCATGTTCAATCCGGAAGCTGTTTCGGACATTAGTTTAATTACCGGCGGTTTTCCCGCTCAATACGGCGATAGACTTTCCGCCGTGCTTGATGTAACTAATAAGCAGGGAACACGTACGCGTGCAATCTCCGGAAATCTTAATGCGAGTATAGTTGCCGCAAATCTTGTACTGGAAGGAAAAAATCCTTTTAATATTCCAGGAAGCTGGCTTATAAATTCGAGGCGTACTTACTACGATTTAATTATTGAACCTTTTGTGAAGAATGCCGGACTGGTGGAGGATAACGTCACATTTCCAAATTTTTATGATATTCAGGCTAAATTAGCTTTCGGACCTTTCAATGGTCATAAATTTTTTATTAACGGAATTTATTCGAGAGACGGTGTTGATTTAGTTAGCGGAAGAGAACGGCAAACAGC
>JAENZU010000223.1 GCA_016841125.1 Melioribacter sp.
GTAATGGGAATGGTACTCAACCTTGAAGAAGATAGTGTTGGCTGTGTTCTATTCGGGGATACTTCTTTAATTAAAGAAGGCGACACGGTAAAAAGAACTAAACGTGTTGCATCGTTTCCAGTTGGTGATAAATTACTCGGCAGGGTAGTAAATCCGTTAGGGGAACCCCTCGATGGCAAAGGTCCGGTTGAGCATGATAAATACATGGCAATCGAAAGAAAAGCCTTGGGCGTTATCGCACGCCAGCCCGTTAAAGAACCGCTGCAGACTGGTATTGTCGCTATTGATGCAATGATTCCAATTGGTAGAGGTCAGCGGGAATTAATTATCGGAGACCGTCAAACAGGTAAAACCGCTATTGCCATTGATGCTATTATCAATCAAAAATTTACACATACCGAGGACGCCAAAAATAATGGTATAAATCCCGTTTATTGTATTTATGTTGCACTCGGACAGAAGAGTTCTACTATTGCACAAGTAGTTGCAAAATTGGAAGAAGCCGGAGCAATGGAATATACTACTATTGTTGCTGCGCCTGCGAGCGAACCGGCACCTCTGCAGTACATCTCTCCTTATTCCGGTGCTACATTGGGTGAGTTTTTTAGAGACCAGGGCAAGCACGCTTTGGTCGTTTATGATGATTTATCAAAGCAGGCAGTAGCCTATAGAGAATTATCACTGCTTCTGCGCAGACCTCCCGGTCGCGAAGCTTACCCGGGTGATGTATTTTATCTTCACTCAAGACTTCTCGAAAGAGCTTCAAAACTTAATGACGAACTCGGAGGCGGAAGTTTAACCGCATTCCCGATTATTGAAACTCAGCAGGGTGACGTATCTGCATATATTCCCACAAATGTTATTTCGATTACCGATGGTCAGATATATTTAGAGCCGAATCTTTTCAACGCCGGTGTACGACCCGCCATCAATGTTGGTATAAGTGTTTCCCGTGTGGCCGGAAGTGCGCAAATTAAAGCTATGCGAAAGGTTGCCGGAACGCTGAAACTGGATCTCGCCCAATATCGTGAATTAGAAGCATTTGCTAAATTTGGTTCCGATCTCGATAAAGCAACTCAAAAGACACTCGCTAAAGGTGCACGTCTCGTTGAACTTCTCAAGCAGGGTCAGTACGAACCTGTATCGGTAGAAAGGCAGGTTGTTGCAGTATTCATAGGTACCCGAGAATATCTTGAAACTATTCCCGTTGATGATGTTAAAAGATTTGAGAAAGAAGTCCTTGAATATATTGACTTAAAGTATCCGGAGATTTTCGAAAAGATCAGAAAAGAAAAAGCACTAAGTGATGAATTAGTAGAAATGATTAAAAAAGCTGCTGAAGAATTTATTAGTAAATTTAAGAAAAGTGAATAGGTTATTATTAGATAATTTATCTAGTATAAATCAAAATAAATTATGGCGACCTTAAGAGATATAAAAGCGAGAATTACCGGTGTTAAAAACACCCAGCAAATTACCAAAGCAATGAAAATGGTTGCCGCGGCAAGGCTGCGTCGTGCTCAAGAAAACATGATAAATGCTCGTCCCTATTCACGTAAAATTGAAGAAGTCTTAAATAATTTATTGAACATTGAAAAAAATCTGCAGCACCCGCTATTTGAAAATAGGGAAATAAAAAGAATTGCTCTTGTTATCGTCACCTCAGACAGAGGTCTTTGCGGCGCTTTCAATATGAATGTAATTCGAATGGCGGAGTCGCTTCTACTTGATGAATATAAAGCTTATTATGAAGCCGGTAATGTTGATATTTATTGTGTCGGTAAAAAAGCATACGATTATTTTTCTAAAAGATTTAATGTTGCCGAAGGATTTCCGGGCATCTTTTCAGATTTGAAATTTGACTTTGCTGCAACAATGGTTAATAATCTTAGATTAAAATTTGAAGCCGGTTCAGTCGATAAGGTCGAAATTGTTTTCAATGAGTTCAAATCTGTAGTTCAGCAAAAGACAGATGTTAAACAACTGCTTCCTGTTGTGAAAATTGATTCGGCTAAGGAGGAAGTGAAGTCCAATGTGGAATTTATTTACGAACCCGATAAAGTAAGTATTATTGACAATTTACTGCCTAAACATTTGAATGCGTTTTTTTGGAAAATACTATTGGAATCTTATGCTGCCGAACTTGGTGCAAGAATGACTGCAATGGATATGGCAACTGAAAACGCAAAAGATTTGATTAGATCTTTGCAGATAACCTATAATAAAGAAAGACAGGCTGCAATTACCAGCGAAATTTTAGAAATTGTTTCCGGCGCTAATGCGCTTCGGGGAGAATAAATTTAGATTGATTGAATTGATATTTCTTTTTTATTATCTTAACTGCGCGTAAGGAGTATGTTAGAAGACTTAACACTAAAATTAGAAAAAGCTCTTAAAAAAGTCACCGGACAGGTGAGACTTAACGAGGAGAATATTTCCGATTCTTTACGTGAAATTAGACGTGTTCTTTTAGATGCTGACGTAAATTATAAAGTTGCTAAGAAATTCATTGACAACGTAAAAGAGAAAGCTCTCGGCAAAGAAGTTCTTGTTTCCGTTACGCCCGGTCAACTCATTACAAAAATTATTTACGATGAATTGACGCAATTGATGGGCGGTCAAAGTAGCGAGTTGGGCTTGAATCCATCCGGACCAACGGTAATATTAATGGTTGGTTTACAAGGTTCCGGTAAAACAACTTTCAGCGCCAAACTTGCCCGCTATCTGTCGGAGCGTAAAAGAAAACCTTTGCTTACTGCTGCTGATATTTACAGACCGGCTGCAATTGAACAATTAAAGCAGTTAGGCAGCAAAATTAATGTTCCGGTTTTTACAATTGACGGAAGTAAGGATGCCGTTAAAATTGCTAAAGATTCAGTTGCTTATGCAAAAGAAAATGGACTTGACACAATTATCATAGATACGGCAGGTCGTCTACATGTTGATGATAATTTGATGAACGAAGTTGCTTCTATCAAAGAAACTGTAAAGCCAACTGAAATTTTATTTATTGTTGATTCGATGACCGGACAAGATGCAGTGAATTCAGCTAAAGCTTTTCACGACAGAGTTGATTTTGACGGTGTTGTTCTTACAAAACTTGACGGTGATACTAGAGGCGGCTGTGCGCTATCGATTAAAGCAGTTGTTGAGAAACCGATAAAATTTGCAAGCCTTGGCGAAAAGCTGGACTCTATTGAAGTTTTTTATCCAGAGCGAATGGCTTCTAGAATTTTAGGCAAAGGAGACGTAGTTTCCCTTGTTGAAAAAGCTCAACAGCAGTTTGACGAAAAAGAAACCGAAGATCTTGAGCAAAAACTTCTTGCAAACAAATTTGATTTTGAAGATTTTCTTAAGCAAATTAAAATGATAAAAAAGATGGGTTCGCTTAAATCCCTTTTGGGGATGGTACCCGGAATGAGTTCGGCAATAAAAGATGCCGATGTTGACGATAATCAGTTGATTAAAGTCGAATCAATTATTCAGTCGATGACCAGGGATGAAAGAACAAATCCCAAAGTTCTGAACGGCAGCCGCAGAAAAAGAATAGCTCGCGGCAGCGGAAATACAATTCAGGAGGTTAACCGGCTGATAAAGCAGTTTGGCGAAATGCAGAAAATGATGAAAAGATTTAATTCAAAGTCCGGGCGAAAAATGCTAGGCAATATGAAAAATTTTAGATATAATTGAAAAAAATAATTTAATGGAGGATTAAAGAACTTGGCAGTAAAGTTAAGATTAAAAAGAATGGGTAAGAAAAGACAACCGATTTATAAAGTTGTTGCTGCAGATGTGCGTGCACCAAGAGACGGTAAATTTATCGAAGCGATAGGTCTTTATAATCCTAAAACCGAACCAACCACAGTAGAAATAGATGAAGAAAGAGCTCTTTACTGGCTTGGAGTCGGGGCACAACCAACTCAAACCGTTAAACACCTTCTTAGTCGAAAAGGTATTCTACTTAAAAAAGAACTAATTAAGCAAGGATTAAGTGAAGAACAGATCACTGCTAAATTAGAAGAATGGACTGAACTTCAAGCAGACAAAAAACCGGCTGCAAAAAAAGAAGTTAAGAAGGAAGTAAAAAAAGAAGAAGTGAAAAAAGAGGAAGAGAAAAAAGAAGAAGTGAAAACAGAGGAGAATTTAGAAGCAAAAACGGAAGCTACAGACACTGCTTCCGAAGAGAACTCCACTGAAGAGGAAAAAGCTTAAAAGCTTTATTTATCATTTTCTCTTGAATGCTGGAATAGCTAATTAGTGTCCCTTTTGTTAATTTCAATAAAGGTACTCCTATGAAAGAATTTATTGAATTTATTGCCAAACACCTTGTCGATACTCCTGAAAATGTCAGTATCGAGGAAGTCCATCCGAACGAAAAAACGATCGAGATGACACTTAAAGTCGGTCCGGATGATGTTGGAAAAGTTATTGGTAAGCAAGGTAAAACAGCTCAGGCAATGCGAACCCTTTTGACCGCTATTGCTGCCAAAGAAGGAAAAAGAGCAATATTGAAAATTCTCGACTAGATTTATTGCCGGAGTATTTTTTAATAGCCGAAATTAAATCGTTTTTTAACGATGGATATGTTTCTTTATTTTCTTATTCAGATTTTCCGGAACGTTTCTTTGACCTGAAAAAGATTTACATCAATCTTTTTGGCGATATGAGGACGCTGACAGTTGAGGACGTAAGGGATGAGAATGATATTTTTATTAAAATCATGAATTTTGATGCCGAAGAGGAATTAAAATTTCTTTTAGGCGAAAAAATTTATGTTAATTCTGAAAATGCAGTTAAGCTGCCTGATGGTAAGGTTTTTATTCATGATCTTATTGGGAGCCGCGTTTTTAGGAATCACACGTTCTTTGGATATTTGAATGATTATTTTCAGCTTACTACAAACGATGTTTTTGCTATTGAAGATACAAATGGCAATGAAATTTTAGTGCCGGTTATTACTGACTATATTGAAAGCTTCGATTCCGAAAATAAAATCCTGACTCTTAAACCTGGGGATTTTTCTTTTTACGATGATGAGGATTGATATCATATCGGCTGTTCCGGACTTGTTGTTAAGTCCTTTGAACACAAGTATAGTCAAAAGAGCGCAGGATAAGAAGAAGGTTGAAATTCACATACACAACCTTCGGGATTATGCTTTTAATAAGCATAAACAGATTGACGATAAACCTTTCGGAGGCGGTCCGGGAATGCTTCTTAAACCCGAACCATTTTTTGAATGTGTCGAATCTCTTAAAAATCAAAGGGATTACGATCACATTATTATCACTACTCCTCGAGGAAAGACGTACGATCAGGTATCCGCAAATAGATTTTCATTATCAAAAAATCTAATTATTATTGCCGGTCATTACAAAGGCATCGATGACAGGGTAAGAGAATATTTTGCGACCGATGAAGTTAGTATAGGCAATTTTATTTTAAGCGGCGGGGAATTACTGGCGCTTGTTATTGTTGATTCGGTTGTTAGACTTTTACCCGGTGTATTGAACGATAGTGAATCTGCATTGCAGGATTCATTTATGGATGATTTGGTGATTGAAGCACCTTATTACACCAGACCCGCTGAATACAAAGGAATGAAAGTGCCGGAAGTTTTACTTTCCGGAAACGATAAATTAATTAAAGATTGGAAAGATAATCAATCCAAAAGTTTAACTGAAAATTGGAAAAAAATAAATAGTTCGGAGTAGTTATGGATAAATTAAATGAAATTGTTGCCGATCAAGTGAGAAATGACCTGCCGCAGTTTAAAGCAGGGGATAGGGTTCGTGTACACGTTAGAGTAATTGAAGGCGATAAAGAAAGAATTCAGCCGTTCGAAGGTGATGTAATTGCCATGAAGCATGGCGGTCTTACACAAACATTTACTGTTAGAAAAATTTCCAGCGGTGTTGGTGTTGAGAGAATTTTCCCTTATCACTCACCTAAAATTGCTAAAATTGAAGTTGTTAGGGAAGGTAAAGTTAGAAGAGCAAAACTCTACTACCTCAGAAAACTTTCCGGTAAAGCAGCTAGAATTAAAGACAAGAATCAAAAATAGCATCAATTTATTATTTTAATCAGCCGCTTTCGATGGCGGCTTTTTTATTTTTAAATCGATTTAAAAAAACATGAAATTCTTAATACCATCAAACCTTTTCACCGCGATCTTTGCTTTGAATTTACCGCAGGCTTATAAAGAAAAT
>JAENZU010000224.1 GCA_016841125.1 Melioribacter sp.
TGCAGGAAGCTTAGAGTTTTCTTCACCTTTGGGTAAGGTAAAAATGAATTTACTCCCCGCGCCGGGAGTGCTCTCCACGTAAAGAACTCCTTTGTTTTTTTCGACCAGTTCCTTACAGAGTTTCAGTCCGAGTCCCGTACCCGGTTCACTCGCGGTTCCTTTTGTTGTGTGGAAGATATCATCTGCAAAAAGTTTTTCGATATCTTGTTGGTCAATTCCAATTCCGGTATCTTTCACCGTTAATTCAATCTCGTTTTGCTTCTCTTTGGAAAGGACTTCAACCCTGCCCCCCTCACTAGTAAATTTGATTGCATTGCTGAGTAAGTTTTGAATTACGGAGTTGAGCATATTATAATCCGCGTAAACCAGAACTTTTGGCTGTACGTTATTGATTACCTGTATGTTTTTATTTTTTGCATTATTGTGCAGCAGCCTAACTTTATCAGCAACGATGTCATTTATATAAAAACTTATTGGTTGATTTTTAACTCTGTCCGCCTGCACTCTCGACCACTGAAGAAGGTTCTCAAGTAAACTAAGCAGTTCGTTTGCCGCCTCATTTATCATTGTTGAAAAGGAAATAACATCCTCTTTCTTCAGAACTTCAATATCTTCAATCAGTAATTCGGATAACCCGATTAGAGAAGCAAAAGGACTCCTTAGATCGTGAGCAATTATTGAAAAGAATTTATCTTTGCTCGCATTTAATTTTTTCAGTTTTCTTTCTGAGTTTTCGAGATCCTTGTTTATTCGGGATAGTTCAAGGGCTTTGTCATTAAGTTCTTTTAAGCTCTTTTTAGTTTGTGTAACATCTCTCAAAATTCCCCTAAAGCATTTTATTTTTCCCAATCTATCCTTGACAATAAAAGAAGTCTCAAGCACAATAGCAGTTTGACCATTCTTTTTCTTTACGGCGAGTTCATAATCTTTAACATAACCATCCCTTTCTAAAATTTCTCTGAATTTGGCTCTGTCTTCCGGATTAACATACAAATCATTGGCAATGTCAACTTTCATTAATTCTTCTTTCGAATCATAATCGAAAAGTTCAAGCCCGGCGGGATTTATATCAAAAAGCTTTCCATCGGGAGAACTCTGGTAAACCGTATCTTTTATTTCATCAAATAGCTGATGATAATTACTAACCGATTCTTCTAACCTTCTTCGTGTATTTTCTTCTTTAGTTATATCACTTAATAACCACAGAACGCCTTCGGCTTGCCCATCACTACTTTTTATTAGCGAGGTTTTAACCTCAAACAAATTATCATTCTCTTCCCCGCTTTTGAAATAACTTTTACCCTGATAGTTCGCAGATAATGTTGCTTCAAAAATTTGGTCTAACTTATCTTCAGAATTTTTTTTCGAGTTGAGAAAATTTAAATTTTTGCCGACGAATGATTCATGATCATGACTGAATTTATCAAAAAAAGCCGGGTTCACATAAATAATGTTTTTCGATAAGTCTGTGAGAAAGAGGCACTCCGGTAAAGAATCGAATGAAACTTGACTTATTTTTAATGCATCCATATTTAGGATAGAGTAATGTTTTTGTTAATGATTACGGATAATAAATTTCTTGCGAAGTTCAAAATCCAACTGCCAATATATAAATTTATTTCAATTAGAAAATATTAAATTTATAACTTTAGCATTTCATGGCATAGAACTTTTACCGATATTTACCAACTATAGAATCAATTACAGTTTTAATTTGAATGACTTTTACTCAATACTGCTTCTATTTTTTGTAGGATCTGCAGCCGGATTTATTAATGTTATGGCCGGCGGAGGTTCAACAATTACATTACCTGTGCTTATTTTTTTAGGGCTCGATGCATCTGTTGCCAACGGAACAAACCGGATTGCTATCTTTATCCAAAACATCTCGGCTGTTCAATCATTTAAAGGCGAACAGTTCTTTGATTATAAACAAAGTTTAAAATTGTCTTTATTAACTTTTCCCGGTGCTGTGGCGGGAGCAATTTTGGCAGTTAATATAAGCGATAACACGTTTAAGGTGATTTTGGGTATTGTTATGATTGCCGTTGTTATCTCGATGCTCATTCCAAAATCTCAAAAAAAATATTCGGAAGAAAGTGATGAAATTTCCTGGTACACATATTTGGCAATGTTGGGCATTGGCTTTTACGGCGGATTCCTCCAGGTTGGGGTTGGTTTTCTGCTTATGGCTTCGCTTCACTATTTAATGAAATATAATTTAGTCCGCGTAAATATGCACAAAGTTTTTATAGTTCTGGTTTACACCATTCCTGCTTTGGGTATTTTCATCTATACCGGAAATGTAAATTGGTTTATGGGATTAAGTCTTGCGAGCGGTAACGCTTTCGGAGCATGGTGGTCTGCAAAACTTTCCGTTAAGAAAGGCGACAAAATAATAAAAGATGTTTTAATTATTGCGGTTATTATTATGTCGTTGAAGTTGTTAAATGTTTTCTGAAAATTAACCGCCAAGATTTCAGTTATTCAAATAGTGTTTTACATAAAAGATAATTCATGATAAGTAAATATATAATTGCAGTAACGCTGCTTTTTTCATTTGGATGTTCAAACTATATTGAAATTAACAGCGAAGTTTCGCTTCACGATCAGATTATAAATGAAGCCTACGATATTGACGACCTCTACAGCCTGCTTGTGATCAGAAATGATAACTTAATTATAGAGTCTTACTTTAACGGCAATTCGCATGTATTTTTGAACAACACACAATCTGTAACAAAAAGTATCATGTCGCTATTAATTGGAATTGCTATTGAGAACGAAATTGTTGCAGATACGAATGTTAAGTTTTGTGATTATTATTTCTGCCCGAATGAAGCATTCAGTAATATTTCCCTGCAGAACCTTTTATCGATGAGTGCCGGAATAAGCTGGGATGAAACCCGGGATTTTGTCCCATGGTTAAGCGATTTGAGTCAGGTAGAATATATTCTTAAAAAAACTATCGTCGGCAGCCCGGGTGAAAATTTCAATTACAATTCGGGCGCTTGCCACCTTTTGTCTGTAATTTTAAATGAAGCAACCAAAACCGATCTACAGGAATTCGCGATCAGAAATTTATTTTTACCGCTCGGGATTAATAAAATTTCCTGGCAGAAAGATACACAAGGTTACTTTCAGGGAAGTACTGGACTTGCACTAACCCCAATGGATTTAACAAAATTAGGCAAATTAATATTGCAGAAAGGAAGTTGGAATGGTGAAGTTATTTTAGATTCTACTTGGATCGAGAAAATTCTTTCGCCTAATTTTTACGTGCGCAAAAACTGGAGCGAGTTTGAAGATATCAGCTACGGAGATCTTTGGTGGATTGCCAATATTAACGATCAGCAAATTTATTTTGCGTGGGGATACGGCGGGCAGTTTCTGTTTGTAATGCCAAAACTTAATTCGATTGTTGTAACCACCGCTAAATGGCGAGTTGATGCATCCGATGCATCCTCCACCGAAGAGGATATTCTGCAGCTTGTAACCAATTACATAATACCCTATCTGAAAAACTCAGAATCTCTTAGAAGCACGCCTTAAACGATCCATTATTGCAAGCCCTAATCCACTCTCTTCTATTTTTTCTGCAATAATTAAATCTAATTTTTCGTTTTCCAAATCGTGCAGCATTTTAAATAAATTTGCGGCAGCTTCAACTTTATTGCCGCTGTCGGATAATATTCGCACCTTATCAAACTTTAATTTTGATTCTGCATTTTTGAAAAACAAACCGCCGATTCGTTTCCCCGCAATTTCCTTTAAATTCACTTCATCTAAAAAACGTAGAGGAATTTTCGGTGAGTAATGAAAAGGTAATTGTCCGGGCGAGTTTGGTTTTGCTTTGTCTTCATAGCTTACTTCAACTTTTCCAATTAATTTTTCAATAGCTTCAAGTTCAATTCCGCCCGGTCGGAGAAGCTTAATTTTATCTCCTTCAGCTTGAAGTATAGTTGACTCAACACCAATCTTACACTTTCCGCCGTCAAGCACCGCCTCAATTCTGCCGTCAAGTTGTTTGACAACATGCACAGCTTCAGTCGGACTCAAAAACCCGAATGCATTTGCACTCGGCGCCGCTATCGGGTTCCCCACTAACTTAATCAGTTCAAGTGCAACCGGATGATCGGGCATCCTCACCGCCACCGTGTCTTGACCTGCTGTGACTATATCGGGCACAATTTGTTTTTTCGGCAGAACAAGTGTAAGCGGACCCGGCCAAAACTTTTCAATAATTTTATTAAATTTTTCATTTTCAATTACTGTAATTCGATCTAATGATTTAACATCGCAAACATGAAGAATGAGAGGGTTGAACGAAGGTCTGTTTTTGGCTTCGAATATTTTTGCGACAGCGATTGGGTTTAACCCGTCTGCGCCAAGTCCGTAAACAGTTTCTGTCGGGAAAGCAACTAATCCGCCTGCTCTAATTATTTCTGCGGCAGCTTTGATATTTTCAATATTTGTTTCTAAAATTTTCATCATTTATAAATTTAATCTTTAAATATACTAAATATTTTTCGGTCTAATCTGAGTGTTCATTCAATTTGGTTATCACGTTAAAAAAAAATATTTTGAGTTTTGGGAATTGAAAATAATTCGGTAAGCATGCAAAAAGTTTTAAACGATATCCTTCACCAGGAAATATTAAAGTTCGAAAAATTAAGAGCTACACTCTTCGGGTATTTTGCTTTATTGCTTGTTGTAACTTTCGCGGTCATACTTATTTTCTTTTCGGATGTTCTTTCCAACAACAATATTAGTCTTGAACCATTTTTATACATGATGGGCATTTTCGTTTTTTTTGTATTGCGTGAATTCAATATTACACGAATTCTTAAACACCTAATAAAACAAAAAAAAGTTATTCCCGAATACATAAGGTATATGAGTGTTTTCTTCGAATCCAGCTTTCCTTCGGTTCTGTTAATAATTTTATTCATGTTTATTCCCTCTGTTCACGTTCTTTCAACACCGCCGGTAATGTTATACTTTATTGTTATTATTCTGTCAACGCTCTCTCTCGACTTCAAATTTCCTTTATTCGCCGGAGTTGTATGTGCTGTCGAATATTTTCTTATTTCCCAATATTACATTAATACGATCGAAAGAGTGGACTACATTCCTGTGCTTTTTGAACCTCTTATTTATATTGGAAAAAGTATTATACTTTTGTCCGGTGGAATTATAGCCGGTTTTGTTGCAGAATTTCTTAGAAATTCTATTATTAACATTAACAAATCTATTTTGGAAAGAGATCGTATTGTTAACATGTTCGGTCAGCAGGTATCTCAGGAAATTGTTAATGAACTCTTATCAAATGAAACTGAAATTGAAAGCAAAAGAAAGTTTGTCTGTGTTATGTTTTTTGATATCAGAAACTTCACCCCCTTTGCCGAGCAGCATAATCCGGAAGAGATAATTAAATTTCAGAATGAGTTTTTAGGCGGCGTAATTGAAATTGTGATCAAACATCACGGAATTGTAAATCAGCTTCTTGGCGATGGATTTATGGCTACGTTTGGCGCGCCGGTATCAAAAGGGAATGACTGCCAAAATGCTTTTAACGCCGCTGTTGGAATTTTAAAGTCTGTTGAAATCGAAAAAGTGAAGTTTGATTTCCCTGACCTGAATGTCGGCATTGGTCTGCACGCCGGCGATGTTGTTGCCGGCAATGTTGGTACATCGGCTAGAAAACAATATTCAATTACAGGCAATACCGTAATTATTTCCGCGCGAATTGAGAGTTTGAATAAAGAATACAACTCGCAGTTACTAATTTCAAAAGAAGTGCTTGATAATATTGACGACAAGAATATTAATTTTGAGGGACTGGGAAAAGTGCATGTTAAAGGCAGAGAAGAGCCCGTAGATCTTTACAAAATATTTTAAGAGGAAAAGATGAAAGAGTTTAGAGATTTTTTGAAAATCTTGGCGGATGAAAGCAGTAGAATCATCAATAAATATTTTAGAACTGATATAAAAATAGAATCGAAATTAGATGATTCTCCCGTTACTATTGCAGATAAAAATGCCGAAGAAAAAATGCGCGAATTGATAATGAAGCAATTTCCGGAACATGGAATTTTGGGAGAAGAATTCGGCAATCATAATGAAGGGGCAGAATACACTTGGATTCTCGATCCGATTGACGGCACGAAAAGTTTTATTTCAGGTGCATTAAGTTTCGGCACT
>JAENZU010000225.1 GCA_016841125.1 Melioribacter sp.
TGAATCTCTAGCAGTGCTTCCTGTGTTAAACTCACTTGTGGTCATTTTCAGAAGTTTAGGTTTATCGTTTCAGGAGGTCGGTATTGCTATGATGGGCAAAGAGATGGAGGGCTATAAAAAACTTAAACAGTTTGCATTATTTGGCGGCATTTCGGTAGTGCTGTTGTTGTCACTATTAGCATTTACACCGCTTTCATTTATTTGGTTTTCGGGGGTGTCGGGATTATCTGTTGACCTTGCTAACTTTGCAATACTACCATTGATGATAATGGCTCTTATGCCAGGGTTAACGTTCTGGATTTCATTCCAGAGATCCCTGCTTGTTCATGCTAGGAAAACGCAACCAATAACAACTGCAACCGCTATCGAAGTTATC
Source organism: Melioribacter sp. (assembly GCA_016841125.1). Classification (GTDB taxonomy): domain Bacteria; phylum Bacteroidota; class Ignavibacteria; order Ignavibacteriales; family Melioribacteraceae; genus JAENZU01. Next base: position 377 of record JAENZU010000225.1, read on the forward strand.
GGGATCTGTTTGGTAATGTTTGTTGCCATCAAATTTTTTGCTGCTGTCGGTGCGGTCGCTGCTGCATTAGCTTTCATTATCGGCAGGCTCGGGGCAAACTTTTATTTGGTGTTTCCATTTAATAAAATTGTTAGAAATTCAACTGTGAATAATTAATTTAAATCCGGTTCCGTGTACATTTACAATTTCTACATTTTCATCATCTGTTAAATAGCTTCGCAGTTTAACAATGTAAACATCCATGCTTCTTGCCGTAAAGTATGTGTCATCATTCCAAATTTCCTGCAACGCTTTTGATCTTTCAAGAATATCATTTTGATTCTCGCACAGGAGTTTTAATAATTCAGATTCCTTTGATGTTAGTTTGCGGTCTTTTTTATCCTTCGCTAGACTGCGTTTATTATAATCAAATTTGTATTTCCCGATTTTGTAAAATCCACTAGCCGAAGCAGTTTTTTTAGGCTGATCTGCTGTTCTCTTTAAAATTCTTTTAATACGCAAAAAGAGTTCTTCAGTGCTGAATGGTTTTGTAATGTAGTCATCAGCGCCTAATTTTAGACCTTCAATTTTATCAGTCTGCAAAGACTTTGCCGTTAGAAATATTATGGGAATGTTGTCATCGCTTTTACGGATTTCTTTAGCCATTGAAAAGCCGTCGAGTTTGGGCATCATTACATCTAAGATGCACAAATCGAATTGCGTGCTCTTATAATTTGCCAAACCTTCATTACCGTCGACTGCATGCACAACATCGTAACCTTTAACCTCAAGAAATTCCTTTAATATTGTACTGAGATTTACGTCGTCTTCCGCGAGCAATATTTTTATTTTTTCATTCATTATTATTCAAAGGAAATGATAAAATAAATTTACTTCCATGTCCAAGCTTACTTTCAACAGATATTGTCCCGTTCATCGCTTCGGTCATTCGCTTTACATAACTCAATCCGATACCGTAACCCTTCACATCATGAATGTTGCCTTTCGGAACACGGTAAAATGTATCGAATATTTTTTTTATGTGATTCTTATCGATGCCTAATCCGCTGTCTTCAACAGTGATTTTAATCTGTCTCCCGGTATTTTCGGAAGAAACAATAATTTCAGGATTATCACCGGAATACTTATATGCATTATCAATCAGATTGGTAATTATGTTCTCTAGGTGAAGTTTATCAACCCAAACAATTGAATTGGCTGCACGTAAGCTGAGGGTTAAATTTCCCGAAGCATTTTCAATGAGGTCTTGAAATTTTTCAGCGACTTTGAGTATTTCGTCGTGAATATTTATTACCTCAAACTCTAAGTGATACTCCCCCTTCTCAATTGCTGCGTTTCGGAGTAGTGTGTCAACCAGCAATTGCAGTCTGGAATTTTCTTCTTTTATCAAGCCTGTGTATTTTGTTATTTTATCCTGGCTTTCAATAAGCTGCGGTTCGTTAAGGGCTTCACATGCTAATGAGATTGTCGAGATGGGCGTTTTGAATTCATGTGTAATGTTATTGATAAGATCATTTTTTATTTCAGTGATCTTCTTTTGCCTTATCAGCATCTGAACGGTCTTAAAGAAAACGGCAATTATCGTAATTATCAAAAGAGCCGATAGCGCAAGCATTATCGACACAGATTGAATGATATAGCTTTTTTGATTTGGGAAATATAGCACTAGAAAATTGGGTTCGCCGAATAACTCATCGGGAAACAGCTGTGCTTTGAATTCAGATGTTTTCAACTCCTCAACATCAATCGAATCTTTCAGAATTGAAAATTGGTTTTTATTTTTTTTCAGCACACCAAAATTATAATCGGTTTCAATTCCTTTCTGACCTAACTGAAATGCTAATATCGAGTCTATAGTCGGCTTATTTAATCTTTCTTCTATAGGTCGGTCTAAGGTTTTAACAATGAATTGATTAACAACATTCGAAACGATCTTTGCTTTTCGATTTACAATAGAGTCTAATTCAGCAATGACCGTGAAATCAAATTTATTGTTCGATACAACTATTTCATTTTTATTTGTATCATTCTTAGTGAACTGTCTAATGGAAATTAAGCCATTGCTGTCACTCTTGATATCAATATCAAAATTGTCAAATTCTTCAAAACTTAAATTCGGGTTCGGATCAACCTTAGTTTTAACCTTCTTTTTTATTTTATCATTCCATACAATAACGCCCTCATGATCCAAGCCCAGCGATTCCAAAGTGAGAAGTTTTGTTTCATTGAGTTCAATTTTATCAATCGCATCACTGAGGGCTTCATCAACACTCGCTTCAAATTTCTCCTGCTGAACCTTCATTATAGATGCTATCCAGTAAAGCTGTATGGCGATCAAACCAATTACGGCGGTAGTCATTAGACTAATTATTATTTTTAACTTGCGTTCTTTCATACTTGCAAATTTAAACTATCTTTTATTTAAACGGTTCCCTTTTAACAATTTTTAACACTTATTAACAATCCTTTAACTATAAATAATTTTCGCTTCGTTTATATTTGTTCCATACAAAATTATTCATTGGAGGAAAAAGTGGAACACAAATTAAACGGCACATTAAAATTTACCCTTATAATCATTGCGCTTATCCTTGGATTGCTGTTGATAAAAGTTGACGCGCAAACAAAAGAGACAAAGGAGAAACTCAAAGATATTAAAGAGGCGAATAAAATTACTATCACCACTGAAAACGGAGACGTAGTGATTGAGGGAGAAGATGCCGAAGCATTGCTTAAAAAAATGAAATCGGGTACAATGCTCAACAAGTTCAAATTTTTTAACTCAAAAGATTTTGATGACGATAACCTCTTTTTCTTCGATGGAGATTCAGGGGAATTTGAATTTGATGTTTTGGTAGAAGATGAGGGTCATGATTTTGAGTGGTTCGGTGATGGAGACGGCGAAAGAATTGAGGTCCGCAAAGATAACGGCGAGTTAAAAGTAATTCACAAAAAAAATGTAGATGGAAAAGAAGAAACTAAAACCTATGAAGGCGAAGAAGCAGAAAAATATTTGGAAGATTTGAAGAAGGAAAAGAATATTGATTTCATTTGGGATGGTGATGGCAAAACAATTATCATTGGTGATGAAAGCAAAGTTTGGGTTACTAAAGGGGATGAAGATGCAAGCGAAATAGAAGTTCGTGTGAAGTCTAAAGTCGACTCTGATAAAAAGAAAATTATTATTAAGAAATTAGAAACAAAAAAAGAAAAAAAGTAGTGAAGAAAAGCCGGCCTTTAGAGACCGGCTTTTAAATTATTTGATCAAGACCATTTTCTTTGTATCGGAATAGTTTGAAAAACTCAAACTGTAAAAATAAATACCGCTGGGCAGATCCGAAGCGTCGAATTCAATCTCGTACTTACCTGCAAGCATTGGGTTATTTAGAATGGTTGCTACTTCTCTACCGAGGAGGTCGAACACGACCAGCCTTGTTTGTAGAGACGTTGCGCGCAACGTCTCTACGTCGGCGGGAATTACAAAACTTATTTTTGTAGTAGGGTTGAATGGATTCGGGTAATTTTGATAGAGGGCAAAATTGGTCGGCATTCCGATCTCAACAGTCTCATTCAAATTGTAATATTTAAATGTACCATTGAGATCAATTTGTTTTAGTCTGTAATTATAGACACCGGTCTGCAATTCTCTATCGTTAAAGTTATAGTTATGTATTTCTGTTGATGTCCCGCTGCCTTCAACAAAGCCAATTTTATTCCAGCCGGCGCTTTCCTCATCAAACCTTTCAACTTCAAATCCGGCATTTGAAACTTCGCTTGCTGTTTTCCAATTGAGTGTCACATTGTTGTTATTTACTATCGAAGTAAATGAGGCAAGTTCAACAGGCACGTATTGCTCGTCGTAATAATTTACGACAAGCCCGTAGTTACCAACTATCCAGCCGAAGGCTCCGTTTACCAAATCAATATCGCTGGAGGTGTTAATTGTCTGCCTTGGTCCCTCACTCCAATTACGTCCTCCATCGGTAGATTTGAAAACATATCCGCTGGCGCAAGCCGTCATTGCCAAAGTTCCGGTTGGGGTTTCAACCATATCAATTCCCCAAACTGTTCTATCGGGACCAACAATCGGGACGTTCCATGTATTACCGCCGTCAACAGTATAATAAGTATTTCCTGAGGTTCCGCTTGCAACCCCATTATTTTCGTCTACAAATGCTACTCCGTATGTTCCGAGTCCGCCGCCGGAAAACTGCTCAGTCCAGTTGTCGCCGCCGTCGGTAGTTCTAAATATTTTCTCTCCTGTTCCGACAATCCAGCCGGTGGTTTCACTAACAAAATCCATATCCCATAATAAACTGCTTGTAGTAATGTTTTTATTTGTCCACGTATTACCGCCATCGGTCGTTTTGATAACAATACCGTCTGATCCGGCAGCATAGCCTGTGTTTTCATTTACGAAATCGATTGCTAAAACATCGGTGTTTGTCGGCAATCCGGTCGTGAGCAGATCCCAATCCGTTCCTCCGTTAGTAGTTCTTAAAACTGCGCCTAGTTTTGCCGATGCGAAAGCAACATCCTGAGTTACTGCGATCACTTCATAAATCTTATCTGTAAAAGTGATATTTAAATTTGAAAAAGTATTTCCGCCGTCGGTTGTTTTGGCGGCATAGTTTGTTCCAACCACGTAACCAACGCTGCTGTTAGCAAAACTTACATCGTTCAAAGTTACATCGGTGAACATGTAGCCTTGCCTCTCCCATGTAATTCCCGCATCGGTGGATTTGTAAACATTCCCTCTTCTGCCATTTGCATAGACGACATCATCATTCGCGAAATTTACTGAATATAATGTTTCATCCGTCGGGGAGATTATTTGTGACCAAGTATCGCCATTATCAGATGTGCGGTGAATAATTCCCGAAGTTCCAACGGATAAGCCAATTCCGCTTGAGTTTAGATCGATCGCCCAAAGGTCTTCAGTACCGCCGGGATTATGGATGAGCCAAGTATTTCCGCCATCGGTTGATTTTGCAATCCGGTTATTTTCTCCGGCTATCAATACTTCCATACCGTTCGTGCCGGGTTTAACATACACATCTCTAAGATCGATTGTAACCCCGAAATTAACAGTTAACTGAACCCATGTATTTCCGCCGTCTGTTGATTTTAATACAGAGTCGTTATTACCAACCACATATATTATTTGATCACCGCTTCCGGCAACGCCATACATGGTGTTCGAGTTAATGCTTGAAAAAGATTGACTGAACCAAAGATCGCCGCCGTTGGTAGTTTTTGCTACAAACCCGTAGTAACCAATTGCCCAGCCTGTATTGGCGTTCGCAAAATATACATCATATTTGGTTGTATCGGGAGCATTCGGTTGATGTGTCCATGTCAATCCGCCGTCCGTAGTTTTGTGAAGTCGTTCCATAAATGAACCTACAGCCCAGCCTGTATTATCGTCAATAAAAAAGACACTTCGGTAAATACCGTCACCGCCGATAGGAATAATATCCCAGTTCGCACCGCCGTCGAATGTTAAAATAGCTTCTCCTTGATCGGAGACTGCCATGAAGTGATTAGGGTTTGTGGCAAATCCACGATAAGTATTATTTGCAGTCGGGTAAGGATTCTGCGTTGTCCATTGCTGAGCATTTAACAAAGCGATGGAGATAATAATTGTAAATAAAGTAATTTTAAATTTCATTCTTCCCTCTTCTTATTTGAGTAAAATCATTTTATTTGAAATACTTTTATTTTCGAAAGTTAATTTGTAATAATAGATTCCACTGCTTAGATCACTTCCGTCAAAGGTTATTTTATAATTTGATGCGTTTTGGTATTCATTTAC
>JAENZU010000226.1 GCA_016841125.1 Melioribacter sp.
CACCAGACTCTAGGCAATATGTGTGACGGTGTTTCCATTCTAATAATCTTTTCGACATACCGTCTGAAATTGATGTTTGAAAATCGCTTTGTCCATGCTGGCAATATTACACTTATTCTGAATGAATAAGGATCGACATGCTGACAATCGGAGCAATCCGACTCTACGCATATTGGAAGTAATGGATCCTGCTTTGATTTTGGAGCAAGCAGTAAATGATCAACCACAAACATTCCCTCATCACTCGATTTTATTATTGCGAACGATAAGAGCTCTCTGATTGCATTTTCTCTTTCCTCTTCGGTTTTGAAATACTCAATTCTTCTTCCGACAATCTCACCGGTATCATCAACTATGTTGAAATAGTATCTTTCATCTTTCGTTATTTTCAACTGGTAATAACTCCGGTCAGTTGCAAACTTTGTTACAACTTCCATTTCCTTAATTGCACTTTGTTTATCCGCGTATCTGGTACTGCTGCTCAGCATTATCCCGGATTTATCATCACTATAAATTCTAAATCTATATTCGGTTATATCGTCATCATCTTTTTCTTCATACAATTCGTAAACTACATTACCTGCAAAATCTGTATTTATTAAATTACGTCTGCTGTAATTTTTAATATTGATCAGCGATGCTAATCTCTTTTCAAGTCCAGTAACATTAAGCGCCGTATCCCATAATTCATCAACACTTCTGTAATTAATACCGCAAGCTCTGGAAGCACTGAAGTTGGAATAATTCTGAAGGAAATTAATTTTTGTATCAATTAATTCTTGATAATCATTTTGCTTTGCGATTGAAAAAATAATAGCGGCGTACTCGCTGAATGTTTCCGCAAACCGTGAGATTAGATGATCCAGAAAATTGTTTCTTCTTTTTTCGAACTGACTGCTCTTCTCGGTTAAATCTTGAATATCTTTGCCGGCATTATTAAAATCAAAATAGAGTTCCTTAATTCTTTCATCGGTTGAAACAAGTTGGGTGAAGTAAGTTTTATTTACTTCTGGACTCATTGAGAATAATTTTCCAACCTCGGATAGCTGCTGAAAATAGTTAGCCAAAAGTTGATCAAAAAATAGAAGGTATGCTTTGAGCTGCCTTGCCTGCGCTTTTCTCATCGGTGTTGATGAATCAGGCAAACCGAGTTCGCCGATGCCGTAATTTTGCGGAAACAAATTTTGAATAGAATAATAATCGGAGATACTTCGATAATCGCCGGTTGGAATGGGAATATCCTCACAATTAATTTCTGATTGGGCTTGCTCTATCTGCGAATTTATTTTCTCTAATTCAGATTCAACCATTTCGCCGTCAGCCTGAAATGGAATGCTCTCTTTGTAATAAACTATTTTCGAAGACTCCTTCGATAATTGGGCTCTATGTGCATGATTGACTTTCACTTCCCATTTATTTTCCGGCGAAATTGCCTGCCCCTTAGGATTTACTAAAACTTCCTGTACAGCCTTTACCCCGGGAATATCCATTAGAATGTGAATTATATCGGAAAGATAGATTGATTTTCTTAAGTCTGAATCTTCCAATTCTTTATCACTGATAAATCCGTTTTGTAAAATAGGTCCTTCAAAAATTTCATCTGCGGTAAAACCTTTATCAAACATTTCAGCGAGGGAATATTGATTTACAGTAGGAGTCAAATACTGCTGCAGCTCATGGAAAATATTAGCTTCTAATTGGGATAAATTCACATCACTTTCAATTTCAACTTCAGCACAAATAATAAACTCTTGATCTTTGATCGGCTCGACAGTTAAGAAGTCTTCGCATAGATTTCTATTGGCAGCCAGAGCATCTTTACATTCTTCAACTACTTTCTTCTTTGAAGAAGCCGATTTAATGCCTGCATCAAACTCAACGGTTACATTATAGAATCCATTGATAGATATCTCCTTGGATGGAAAAGCCGGCGGCGGTTTTTTGTGTACGAGTTTACTTTCTAAGCAATTAATAAAAATTGGATCAACATTCGTCACCTCAATCCACGCATTATTCACACCATTTATATCAATCAATAATTTTCGATAGTCACTTATTGTAAGCGGTTTGTTGGGTAAAATTTTCTTGGCGGTAACGAACTGCTCTAGAAGATTTTTCGCATTCTCTTCTTTGGTAGTTAGAATATCTTTAATATCAAACGATGCTCTATAGCCAAGATCGGTAATAGCATAACATAACAACTCTAAAATAGTAATTCCCGGATCGTGAACATTATAATCTGTCCAGAGTTTACTGGCATATTTTTCAATATAGGCTAGTCCTTCAATTCGCAGCAATTCGTAATCCAGATAAGCCGGCTGATCTCCTATTTTTGATATTGTTAATTTTTCTGACATAATGTTCAATCTAAATTTTTAATATCGTGTTGTTTTACAGATACAAGAATTGCTTTCGGGTTAGTAGCCTCAGCCGTTTCAATATCAGTCGCATGTGCCGATCCAATCAATTGGGAAAGTCTAAAATCTGTGATGAAATCCACATACATTAATTTTTCAATAAAGTAGAGTATTACAGACTTATGAATTCTTCCTCCGAAATTTATTTCTTTCGAAGTCTCCCCGGTCCACGGTGATATAAAATCAATTATATCTTTATTCAACACATCTTTGTAATAGCCAAACTCGTAACTCTTTTTGAAGCGCACCTTAAACTCACACTTTATTTCTTCATACTCAGGATTAACAACGTGAAGCTGAACAAAGGGGCTTACTTTTTTCTGCAGCACTTCTTTAATTTTTGTCAATGTGGCAAGATCGGTTTTAGGTTGATACTTATTTTCGTAAGACAAATTTTTGAGGTCTGGTATTGGTATAATTGTTACGTGGCCGGGAGCGCTAAATGATTCAGTCGAGGAGTGATTAAGCGATTTAACTTTATAAATTGATGGGAATTTTTGTAAAACTATGCGCTCATAATCCCAAATAGTAACGGCTCTGTTTTTATGGCGAAGTCTTTCACTTACCCTTGTATAATAGTTCTCATCGGACTCTTGCATTTTTCCGCCGAATGAGCTATAAGGCTGATCAATACTTTTAATGGCTGCATCGGATACAATAAATTTTGAAATACTTTTTGCTGGCAGCGGATTTTCCAAATGATTCGGATCATTGTCATTGTCTCTGAACTCAACCAAAGCTGCATTTGATCGAACATCCAAAAGATCGCAAACAGAATCACTATCCTTTTCAACTTTTGCTTTTAACCAATAATAGCTTTCTGAAAATAGAGAATTATTATTCGTAGCAATTGAGGGAATGCTAAACTTAATGATCCCGCTTGTCAGCAGCCCGTTCGTTGCATCACTTAAAATATTTGAATCATCGAGTTGCAGCCAATAATTATCGCTTAGTATACTCCACGCAATGTTGGCTTTTTGTTTTTCAGGATTGGCGCTTCCCTGAAGAACTTGAAACAACAATGATAAATTCTGATCCGGCTCTATATCTTCGACCCCGATATAAAACTCACCGCCATCCGCAGGATACTGCTGAAGCAGATAAATATTCTTATCGTCAACAAAGCCTGAGTGATCAACCAGGTAGGAGTGCTGCTGCATTTGACCAAAAGGTGTTATGTGGTAAAATTCGATTTCACTGTTTAAATAATCATCTTCAAGTAACGAATCTATTTTTTCAACATCGGTTGACGCAGAGTAATCAAATTCCAGTTTATCAATAACAGGTGTGTATGGTTCTTTAGGCAAAGACAGCGCGCCGCTGGTGTGTTCAACAACTGCCTTTGTATATTCAGCGGTGAACTCTTTATGAAGAAAATCCCGCACCAACTCCAGCGTTATAAAACCTTTTTGGAAAGAGGCTTGATTTTTAAATATCCCCAATTTTTCAAGATTTGCTAAAACTGATTGATCAATGGTATTCCCATACCTCAGCCGATTCTTCTTTGAATATGCCCATCTGTTTTGCTTTAGAAAAATATTTTTGGTTCCCTTAGCAATTGACGCGGAACCGGCAAATCTTTTATTTTGTTGTATTTCAATTTCATGTACCGATTTTGCATTCGTCGCAAATAACGAAACAGTGTCATTCGTTTCCCAGCCGAAATCATCTTTGGCAAACAATTTTGCCTGAAAATAATCATTGCTTCTAATCGCACCGTAGTTGTAATGGTTTCCCAAGTTTGATGCCGGAACATCAAGCCATTTAATCCTGAGATTGAATCTGCTTAAATTTTTTGAGAGAGCTTCACTGCATCCAATATGAAATTTAGAACCCGACTTCGGAATGGCACCAAATGGTGAAAATGGTTTTGACGGATCGACATTTCCAAAATCATTTTTAATTTCTAATTCGGTTACATTTTCTGCAGTTACTGAAATTTTTGCTGTTTGCAGAATTACATTTCGTAATTCGCTATATCCGTTTGAACTTGATTTAGTATCAAGTAATACCTGCATTATTGGCGACGATGTATCAAAATTTCCTTTGTGTAATTTCGTATCATATTCAACTATTGCGCCATCATCCGGTGATAATGAAACTTCAAAATTAAATTTATAGGAACCCCCGGTTGACTTGCTTAATTTCGGATTAACCGGGAAAGGTCCAAGCCAGCCTTCGCTTCCGGTAAGATAAACATCAAGCGTTTTGTCGAAGTCTGTTCCGGATTTCCAATTCGAAACCGTTAAATCAGCTGTAATTGTTCTTTTGGCAGAAGATAATTTTAGAATTGGGGAAGCAAGTGCAAAACCAAGTGATGCTTGCGGTAATAATTTGTTTCCGAAAGGTTTCCATCCCGGATTGACATCATCTAACTTTCCTCCCATTCCATCTGATGAATTTGCAACCGGCGCAAATCTAATTACCGACTCAGCACCGCTATTATCAACGTAAACAGATCTTAAATTTTCTACTTTCGATCTATTTACAACAATATCTTCAGTAAGTTCATATTCCAAAATTTTACCGGTAATATCTTTACCCGCCGAAAACCGAGTGCCACTATTTAATAACCTTGAATCAATATTTTTTTTGAGTTCAAAAATTAAATGGGATTTATCGGGAATAGGACCTAACTTCTTTAATTTGAGTATCTCTCCGTAATAAAAATTCAAATGCTTTTCGGTAAGACTATTTATTTCGTCAACCGGATATTTAAGCAACTTTAAAAATGATGCAAGAAGTGAAAGGTGCGGTTCCAGATCGCCTTCTACCTTTTCAAGATCTAATCCATCTAGTTTTTCAAAAAACGATTTCCAACTACCCGCTTCTTGATTCTCAACATCGTAGTATATAGTAATATCAGCGTAATCAAAAATAAATTTTGTTAGATCATCAAAGCTTCTTCCATCTATTTTAACCGAATCCGGATCAAGCCCGGCAGGGAACCTGCTTCTTTGAGTCTGTCCGTCTCGTTTCAGTATATTATCAAAATTGCTCATTAATTTTTGCTCAACTCTGCGATGTAATATGGGTAAACATAATTGTAACGGGAGTTTGTGGCTTTAATAGTATAGTCAACCAAGATATTTACAATACCATTATTTTGTTCGCCGGCATCTATTGACAGATTATGAAGTTTAATTCTTGGTTCGAACATCAAGATGGCATGACGTACCAAACCCTCCGTGTAAGTGATCAATGATGTATTGATTGATTCAAACAAAAGATGATTAAGATTGCATCCATACTTATTCTGCATTATTCTCTCGCCAACCGAGGTAGAAAATAATATGCTTAGACTGTTTTCGATATCCTCTTTACCGGTGGTCATTTCTATTCCATTGGTTTGTTTGGAAAATGTCGGAGGGAAATCCCACCCGGTACCTAAAAAGGAATTACTATTTTTGTTTTCTTTCATATACTATCCAATTATTACAGTTACTTCACCCAACACGGCTGAAGCACCACACAAACATGTATCGCCAACTCTAAGCGCCGGCTTTCCGCCAATCAAAACCGTTGTACTGCCGGCAGGGAAAATACTTACCGTGGGTTGATGAGATACGGGGGGTAATGCACAAACATGTGTATCACCCATAACAGCAGCACTTATTCCTCCGATTAATACGTTCGGAACTCCGGGACCTACGATAGTACCACCGTGATTTGATATATCCGTCACTCTGGCGGCTGGCGGCATTTTAACTCCTAATTTATTTGAACTATTGAACCTTTAATTATTGTCTGTCCGGCTGAACTAATTTCCGCA
>JAENZU010000227.1 GCA_016841125.1 Melioribacter sp.
ATTCACCAAGATTCGGAATTAAATACACAAATCAAAAGTTAATTATCTACCAGAACTCAAATCTTCCATCAAAAATCAAATATAGAATTATCTTTTCATAAATTGCCCAATTCGTTCAAATTTCAACTTTTCATGTTGAGAATTTTTAATAAGAAAAATTATTTCCAATTTCGATAATAATCAGAATATAAAGGAAATAACTTCGAAAGATACTGCTCTCATGATAATTCCGAATGTCTTATTTTGAGATTCTGTTGTTTAATGAACTAGCAAATTAACATTCTTGTTCTGCAAAAGATCAAAAATCCTCTTATATCCACAGAATCAAATCTGGCATATAATATGATAATACTCTTGGTATTAAATAAGTTATTAACAATTTAAAAAAAATGAAAAAACCAAATATTCTCTTTTTAACCCATTATTTTCCGCCGGAATCAAACGCACCTGCCAACCGGACGTTTGAGCATTGCAGAAATTGGGTAAAAGAAGCCGAAGTAACTGTAATTACGAATTTCCCCAACCACCCGGACGGTAAGATATTCCCCGGTTACAAGAATAAATTAATTCAGCGTGAAACGGTTGAAGGGATTAATGTTGTCAGATTGTGGACATTTATCACACCTAATGAAGGGTTTTTACTGCGAACTCTAAATTACCTTGTTTATATGATCGCAGCATTTATCTATGGTGTTTTTACAAAAGCAAAGTTTGACGTTGTAATTGCAACTACTCCTCAATTTTTCTGCGGATTAGCAGGCAAATACATTTCAATAATTCGTAGAAAGAAGTTTATTTTGGAACTTAGGGATCTTTGGCCGGAATCCATTATTGCGGTTGGTGCATTAAAAAATAAAACTGTAATCCGAATTTTAGAGAAAATGGAATTAAATCTTTATCACACCGCAAATAAAATTATTTCTGTTACAAATTCATTTAAGAATAATTTAATTTCTAGGGGAATTGATCCTTCTAAAATTGAAGTGCTTTTCAACGGGGTTACAATTGATTTATTTAAAAACGGGAAACAAATTACAGATCAAAAATTAAGTGAATTTATATCTACTGGGTTTATAGTCGGGTACATCGGAACAATTGGAATGGCTCATTCACTTATAACTCTTATTGATGCAGCCGAAAAAGTAAAACATAGTGATATTAAATTTGTAATTGTGGGTTCAGGAGCTGAAAGAGGTAAACTGGAGAAAGAAATTGCCGATAGGAATTTAACAAATATTATAATTACCCAACTGCAGCCGAAATCGGAAATTCCTTCAATAATTCACAAATTGGACCTTTTCTGCGTACACCTTAAAAAGAATGACCTGTTTAAGACTGTAATCCCTTCCAAAATATTTGAAGGGATGATAATGAAAAAACCTATTCTAATGGGTGTTGAAGGGGAAGCAAGGGATATTATTGAAGATGCACAATGCGGTTTATCTTTCGAACCTGAAAATTCTGACGATCTGGTTGAAAAGATTTTTATGCTTCGCGATACAATCAATTTAAAAGATGAACTTGGTGAAAACGGATATAAATACGTCGTCAATAATTTTGACAGAAAAAAAATAGCTTCTGAATATTTTGAAATCTTAGAAGGTGTTGTATAATGACTTATACTTTTATTTTCTTCTCCAGCTTGGTACTTACAATTTTCTCAACGCCTTTCCTTATAAATTTTCTGAATAAATCTGATATAGTTGATAAGCCCGGGGAACGAAGAGTTAATAAACAAACTGTTCCAAGAATGGGCGGAGTAATTATATTCTCTACCGTACTTTTATTCCTGTTTAGTTTTTATCCCAACCTTAACTCTATCAGATTTATTATTATCGGCGGAATTATAATTGCAATTTGCGGCACATTCGATGATATACTTGGAATGAAGTGGTACATTAAATTCATTTTTGAAATTGTTGTAGCAATTCTAATTATGGCTTACATTTATCCCATTTCTCAAAGCATTTACTTTTTCGGGATCACACTTCCGTATCCTTTGGATCTACTTATTTTAGGGTTTTTTATGCTGGGGGTAATTAACTCGATAAACTTGTTAGATGGTTTGGACGGCTTAGCCAGCGGTTTTGCGCTGCTTACCTTTTTAATGTTTTTCGTATTTGCATTAATTCTTCAAAATGAACTTTTAATAATCTTAACTACTAGTTTAGCGGGAAGTTTAATCGGCTTCTTAAAGTACAATGCGTATCCGGCAAAGATATTTTTAGGAGACACAGGATCACTAGTACTTGGGTTTTTTATTTTGGTTGTTGCTTTATTAACTTCTTTGGGTCTGTATCAGCCTGTTTTGGATTTGACGCTTCCCACTATTGTTCTTGGTGTACCGATTATCGATACGATTAAAGTGATGGTATCTAGAATTCTTAAAAAACAAAATCCTTTTCATCCGGATAAAACTCATATTCATCACGTCATTTTTGATAATAAAATACACCATAAGTTTACCGTATTTATTGTTCAGGGTGCTACTATTGTTTTCTTAGCCTTAGCCCTTATTTATTACAAAGGATATCAAGAAATTGCAGTTGCATTATTTTTTATTTTCGGAATAATTCTGGTTTTTGTTGAGAGTATTTTTGAAAAAATAGGATTTATGTCGGAATCATTTTCTAAATTTTATTCGCAAAAAATTCAGAACCTGCCCAATAGCATTCTTTTTACCTATAAAAAAATATTAGTTCCGGTTGCATTTACGATAACTGGAATAATGCTGGTACTGCTTGCGCCGATACACTCTAATTTAGAAAAACAAGAACTTCTATTCCTTTTAATTATGGGGATTTTTGTTTTTTCTCTAGCGTTTATTCATTATATAAGAACCAGAGAAATTGCCGGTATTTATGTCCTTCTCAACACGATTGTATATCTAGTGTTCAGCAGTCTTTCAGATACTATTTATAATTCAATAACTTCCGTAAATATTTTATTGCCGGGAGTAATTGATTTTATTTTCGGATTAATTTTTATAACCGTAATTTTTTATATGGTGTTGAGGGAAAGAATTTTTCAAAATAGCGATCCGCTCTTGACCGGTGTAGATTTAACGATGATACTCTTTGTTACTGTACTTTTCATAGTAAATAATATACTCGATTTTGATAAATTGGCATTTCTAAATTTAGCCCTTTTCCATTCACTTATTATTTATCTTTTATTTAAAATTATATCAAGATTTAATTACACTATTTCTAAATATATTTTCACTTTTTCTTTTGCATTACCGAGTATTTCTATTTTGTATCTACTTTTGAAATAAAATATTTGCATCGATTCAATCTAGGTATATATTTTTAACGGGTTAATTATTAGATTTAGACATTGATTTTGGCACAAGGATTCAATCAAGTTCATGGCAAATTTATTTTCTACCTTTAAATTAAACACATTTATTTTATTATTTATATTATTTTTTGTTGGACTGAATTGCTCCAATAATGATAAATCTCAATCTAATAATGATAATGCTGATAAATTTTATTTTGTTGATCCCTACCATTATCAAAGATTAGACGGTGTAAATTTGCCGGGCTACTTTAATGAGCTTGAAGGGTTTAATCTAAAATTAACAATAAATGAATATGATTCCTTTTCATTTCTGATTTCCTCAGGGCAGGGTCTAAAGGATGTTAATATTTCATTCGGTGATTTCAAAGATCATAGTGGCAATGAACTTAATGTTATTCTCGACCCAAGTATAGTTAAGGTTTGGTATCAGGCCGGTTACCATATAAGAGACATCCGTTATACCGAAAGAAAGATGTTAACTCAAGAGTTATTGTTAAAGGATGACAGTTTAATAATAGTTGATAGAAATAACCGCACAAATTATTTAAAAGTAACAAACTCAAAAAATCAAACCGAATTTATTGATATCAGTAACCCGAAGGCAGAATTTCCGGCAAATGTAGAAGTAAAAGATGCTGAAAAACTATTGCCATTCGATGTTGAATCAAGATCATATAAACAAATTTGGACAGTGGTTAAAATACCTGGTGATGCTGCACCCGGGATTTATAAGGGAAATATTACTGTTTTGTCCGGGAATAATGAAATTGCTGAATTCCCAATTCAAATTGAAGTATTGAATTTCAAATTAGAAGAACCGCAATTAAAATATTGCCTTTATTACCATGGATTGCTTAGGGAAAATGTAACTGAAATTAATAGTTTCCAAAAAACTCCCGCACAATTGAAACTAGAATTATTGGATATGGTTGAACATGGAGTTTTGTACCCGACAAATTATGAAGAACTAAGCAATATCGAAAGGAATCTTAAATATCGTAATTCGCTCGGTTTACCAAATGATAGGCTATATTTTATTGATTTAGATTTATTCGGAATTAATCTCGAAAGCGATAAAGAAATTGCATCGGTAGTAAAGCAAGTTGAGAATCTTAAGATAGCTGCAAAAAGAGCTGATTATGGTCAAGTTTATGTATATGGAATTGATGAAGCTCAAAAAGAAAACCTTACAAAACAGCGTAAAGCTTGGCAGGCGGTTAGGAATACCGGCGCAAAGATATTTGTTGCTACTACAGCAAGCGCATTCGATTACGTTGGAGATATTTTGGATTTAGCAATTATTCACGGAGAATTTTCTACTGCCACCGCAGATTCTTTTCATTCAAAAGGGAATGAAATTTTTTCTTACGCGAATCCTCAGGTTGGTATTGAAGACCCCGAAGTTTATAGAAGAAATTATGGAATTGCATTGTGGCTTTCTGGTTACGATGGTATGATGACTTACGCATATCAGAAGAATTTCGGCCATATTTGGAACGATTTTGACGGGGAATTAAGATTTCGTGATGAAGTATTTGCTTATCCCACTTCCAGTGGTTTAATCGGCACAATCCAGTGGGAAGGTTTCAGAAAGGGAGTAAATGATGCCAAGTATATTTCGACGCTTTTGAAAAGAATTTCGGTTTTGAATGAAAAGGGAATAAATGCTGACAAATTTGAAAACTTCCTTGAGAATTTGAAATCGAATGAAAATTTAAATGATTTTAGAAATAATATTATTGACCTCATCAATGAGACTTATTTATTGGAAACGAAGCGATAAATTGCGATTTTTAAGCAAAACATTAAAATTTAGATCGACAATGAATTTCAAATAATTTCGAAAAGCAGTTATTTTAAGATATAGTATAATATTAAAAAAGTGATGTTAGATTATAGTTTTTATATTTGTAGTAGTTTCAGAACATAATATTTTTTGGGTAAATAGTAAATTACAAACGCATTGTAAAAATTTTATCGACTTTAGAATTTACGACGAGAATTAGATGAATGAAAATAATCCTGTAATTAGTATTGGAATGCCAATATATAATGGTGCTGAATTTGTTGAGAGAACATTAACAAGCTTGGTAAATCAAACCTTCAAGGATTTTGAACTTATTATTTCCGATAATGCCTCAACAGATGAAACTGAAGCTATCTGTAAAAAATATGCTTCGAATGATAAACGGATTAAATATTTTAGAAACGAAAAAAATTTAGGAGCCGCTAAAAACTACAATATTGTTTTTGAACTTTCAAAAGGGAAATACTTTAAGTGGGCTTCTCACGATGATTATTACTCCGAAGATTATCTTGAAAAATGCTTAAATATATTGGAATCTAACCCATCAGTAATTTTAGCTTATACAAGCAGAATTGTTGTGGATGAAAACGATAAAGAGTTAGAAACTGTTCAGAACGAGCTAAATCTTAATGAACCGGAGGTTGTTGCAAGATATTCGAAATTCTTAAAAATTTTCCGTTACCATACTATTTATTGCGATCCGGTTTTTGGATTAATAAGAAGAGATGTACTGTCTGAGACTCGCTTAATAGGTAACTATCCTACGTCAGACATGAATTTACTGGGCGAATTAGCATTACGCGGTTCCTTTCACGAAATAAATGAATTTTTATTTTTCAGAAGACGGCATGAGAAAATGTCAACTAAAGCCAATCCAGGCATGAGAGAAAGAGCAGTTTGGTTCGATCCGGCGAATAAAAGTAAAGTTTTAATGACACGTTGGCGCTGGTTGGGTGAATTTCTTGCGTCCATCAAAAGTGTAAATATGAATAAATCGGAAAAAATTGCTTGTTATTTAGAAACCTTTAAATGGGTTGGGTTTAGATGGAAAGGTTTTTCTGC
>JAENZU010000228.1 GCA_016841125.1 Melioribacter sp.
GGTCGGAAAGAAAATAAATATTGTCGCCGCTCCACATCGGAATAATATCCTGAGCAGGATTATCGGTAATTTTAATAGTCTTTTTTGTATTAAAATCATAAATTGAAATATCGTCAGCCATTCCGCCCCGGTACCGTTTCCAAGTTCTGAACTCTCTAAAAACTTGATTATATGCTAATTTTGAATCGTCGGGCGAATAGGATGCAAATCCGCCTCTGGGCAGCGGTAACTGCTTAGAAAGATCTCCGGTTACCGGAACCAGAAATAATCGCCCTTTAAAGTCGTTGAATTCTTTCTTTCTCGAGCGAAAAAGTATATTCTTATTATCGTGAGTCCAGCCAATAACAATATTATTAGGTCCCATTCTGTCCGATACATCATCTCTGCCAAGTGTAGCAGTGTAAGTTAATCTCTTTGGAACGCCCCCTTCAGAGGGCATTAAATAGACTTCGGTATTGCCATCATATTGACCAGTAAAAGCTATAAATTTGCCGTCGTGGGAAAAGCGGGCAAAATTTTCAACACCTTGGTGACTGGTAAGTTTTCTGGCGGTTCCGCCGTTTGTTGACACAGTGTAAAGATTACCTGCATAAGTAAAAACAATATTATTGTTATAAACGGTTGGAAATCTGAGAAGTCTAGCCTCGTTGGCTGCTGAAATTTGTATAAAAAAAGGGATTAAAATGAGAGTAAAAAAATATTTTTTCATGAGAATATTGATCCTCCATTCATTGTAAAAATAGGATTTAAAATTGCGGCAGGAAACCAAAATGATTCTATTTTTCTTTTCCCCCAAAAAACAGTTATATTTTTTTGATTTTAAGTGTAGTTTTCGATCTCAAAAGTATTATTCGATTCACTGAAAGAGTATTTAGATTTTAAATTCTCTAGAGTATCGGAAAACCATTGGTATTCAATTCCATTTTTTTTTGCAGTCGATTCAAGAAATTCTAATTCATTCTTGTTTAAATCCTCATCCGAAAGAGCTAATTTAAAGCCGTCTTTCAGAAAACTCTGAGCTACAGTTTGATTAGTAAATACGGGGGGATCGTTAACAATAAACTCGTTAACCAGAAGGTATTGAATTGCCTGGGAGACAAATCTTTTTTCAAAACCTAATGCATTTCCGATAATAGTTAATAATTGTTTTTCATGCTGATCGATTTTTTTATCTTTACCAATAAGTAAAAGTAAACCTCTGAAATAATTACTTTTATCCAAAGTTTCTAACTGCATTTTATCTCCTCTTTTACCCGAAAATATTTGCTTAAAGAACATCTATTGTGACGAATCGAATTGGCAATTGTTTTACCTTCAAATTTCAAAAAGGTTGCCGGTTTGGGAAAATTTAAATCTAAAAAAATCTAAGAATTATTTTTATAATTTCCTAACAATTACAAACTAAATATTATTAAAAGACAAAATATCTAATAAAATTGGCAAGAAATTTGTTTTATATGAAGAAAAAAAGGTGTTTAAAATGGAAGTAATACCGGTTGTAACACAAATACTTTACTATACAATAGCGCTTTTGGTTTTAGCGCTCATAACTAATTTTTTAATTTACAAGTTTAAGAAGGAGCCTGTGCAGCAGGCAGCTAATATCCAGATTAGAAAATTGAGCGAAGAAGAGCTGATCAACAAAGCTAATTTAAAGAAAGATATTCGGAAACGTAAAGAAGAATTGAAAGCAGATAAACCTGAACCAAAAGTTGAAGATGAATCCAATCCGCTCCATTTTAAAAAGCGTTTAGATGATTATGAAAAGCCGACTCCAAAATATGTTGTAAGAAAAAGAAAAGTTTCTAATGTGCCGAAAAAGAAAGTTGAGCCTGCTTATGTTTACGAAGACAGCTCTTCAGCAAGTCAAAATACTAGTTCTCTTGATTTTAGAAATGAATTCCGTTAATACGAAATAGTAGTATTCACACAACTCCTCCCTTGATTAAAACACCGGCTAGTAATAACCGGTGTTTTTTTATCCTTAATTTAAATCCTTTCAGAATGTTGATTTTCTGATTAAAAATAATTATTTAGTCAATATGATAATTGATCGTATAAAAAAAATTACACTTCGGAATTTCAACTAGATGTTGAAGCTACTATTGCCCAGTCATATCATTTTAATACTAACTTTTTTCATTTCAATAATTACACTAACTACCATTTAACATTTTTAGGGAGGCTTCATGAAAAGAATTACTGTTTTTATTTTTCTAATCGCTTTGTCATTTACAATGTTTGGTCAGGAAATTGCACGTGATCAAACAGTAGTTGCAACTGATGGATATGTTCCTACTCCATTTCAAACTACAGGCGTTATTAAGTGGGAAGAAACATTTGATTACACAACACAACCAACCGATTGGCAAGTAATTGATAACGACGGTAGTGGTACTGCGTATACATTCGAACAACAGCTTAGTTTTACAAGTGGGGGTATAGTTGATCCTCAGGCAGGACAAAGCTTTTGGTACAGCAACTTCAGCAATGCCAATGCTTCCGGATTGATTGACGAATGGTTGATCACCCCGCAATTACCTGAAATTGCATCGGGCGATAGTTTATATTTTTATGCCGGTGCCATTGGTGGAAGTTACGATGATTCATTGAAAGTTTATGTATCCACCACTGATGCAAGCCCTACCAGCTTTACAGAAATAGCTTACTTCAGAGTTGACGGTGACGGAACTTCATGGTATCTCTACGGATTTGATCTTTCAGCATTTGCCGGAAGTCCGGTTTATGTCGCCGTTAATTATTATATAGTGGATGGTGGTCCTGTGGGAACACATTCAGACAACGTTTGGATTGATCACTTCATCCTTACTGGCTCAGATGCTGCAGTTACTTATCCAATATTGGATCATAACACCGGACCTCTACAGTTATCAGTATTTGATAACGGCTTAATTGGTCACAACGGAGCATTCAACCAAGGTAATGGAGTTGTTTTCAATAGTAATCCTGATGCTATGTACACAGCCGGAATAATGATTGGTAATGCAACAAGCGGCGTTAACGGCATGGTTGGCAGTTTCACAAGCGGCGGTAACCCGGTAATAAATGATATGGTTAACACAATGGGCATGGAAGCAATGACATCCAGCTCCCTTTTTGATCAAATTACCAATTCTAAATTTAAAGACGACAATGCTACAGTTCCATTGGGTCTGGAAGTCCATCAACAAACACTCTCACGCAACGGCGATCCTTATGTAATATATAATTATATGGTTTACAATAATACAGGCGCTACTGTTAATGGTGTTTATGTTGGTCAGTTTGCAGATTGGGATGTTGATCCTTATGCAACCAACTTAGGTGGAGTTGATGAAGCAAGAAGTATGGCTTATCAATACGGAACCGGCGATCCTAACTATTATGGTTTGGTTGCTCTTAACGGTGCCTCAGGGTTAACTGTTATTGCAGATTTTGCTTGGACAGCTACCGACTTAAGAACCGTTCTTTTTGATTTTATCAAAACTATTAATACTGCTCCAATTTCAACCGGTGCTGACTACAGATCTTATATTGGTTCAGGTCCGTATGATATTCCTGCCGGCGGAATGGTACAAGTTGGTTTCGCAGTTGCAGTTGGTACAGATATGGCTAATTTACAAGCAGTTGCAGATAATGCAATTTCAACTTGGGCAAATGGAAACTTGCCTGTTGAACTAACTTCATTCACTGCAGTTCAAAATGGCTTAAGTGTTGAATTGAATTGGTCAACCGCTACAGAAATAAATAACGCAGGTTTTGAAATTGAAAGAAAAGTTGATGACGGCGCATGGAGAGTAGTTGGCTACAAAGAAGGTAAAGGAACATCTACAGAACCAGTTAATTACAAACATGTTGATGACATCAGCACTGTACAGGGAAATGCATTCTCATACAGATTAAAACAAATCGATTTCGGCGGTGCGGTTGAATATAGTGATGTAATACTTGTTGAAAACTTGACCCCGATTGAATATTCATTAGACCAAAACTATCCTAACCCATTCAACCCGGCAACAACAATTAAATTCGCAATACCGGAAGATAATTTTGTTAGTCTTAAGGTCTTCAACGTATTGGGTGAAGAAATGGTTACATTGGTTAACGAGATGAAATCAGCAGGAACTTATAACGTTGAATTCAACGCATCATCATTACCATCCGGAATGTATCTCTATGTATTGAGAACCGGTGAAGATGCTGCTGCATCAGAATTTACTTCAGTTAAGAAAATGATGCTTCTCAAGTAATCATTTAATATTTTTATTCAGAACCCGGTTTCGAAAAGATGCCGGGTTTTTTTTATTTAAATATTCATTCTTATTTTAATACTTCCTAATTCTCAAAATAAAGTGGAGTTGATGATGGCTGAGGAAAGTCCCAATCGTTTTGAATCTGAATTGAAAGCATCCCAGGAAGACCTTTGGCGAATTTTTAGAATTACTGCCGAGTTTGTCGAGGGTTTTGAAAAGATGGCAAAGATAAAACCAAGTGTTGTAATATTTGGTTCAGCCCGAGCAAAACCGGCAGATAAATTTTATGAGCTTGCAGTGCAAGTTGCTCAGGAAGTGGTGAAGTCCGGTTTTGGAGTTATTACAGGCGGGGGACCCGGTATTATGGAAGCAGCAAACAAAGGTGCCAAACTTGCTGGAGGAAGTTCCACCGGAGTAAATATTGAACTGCCTCACGAGCAATCCGCGAACCCTTATATTGATCACGATAAACTGCTGAACTTCCGATATTTCTTTGTCCGCAAAGTTATGTTTTTCAAATATGCACAGGGTTATATTTTAATGCCCGGCGGGTTCGGTACTATTGATGAATGTTTCGAGGTGATGACTTTGATCCAGACGAGAAAGACAACAAAATTCCCGATAATCATGATGGGAAGCGAATATTGGAATACTTTAATTGAATGGGTTAAAAGTACACTTCTCAAGTCAAATTATATTAGCGATGATGATTTGAATTTATTTTCACTTACAGACGACCCGAAAGAAGCGGCAAAAATCATTTCCGATTTCCACAAGGGTAAGGAACTTACACCAAACTTTTAATTAAAGTAGGCGCCCCCATAGGCGCCAAAGCTTAACAATTATGTTGATCGGTGTTCTAAACTCAAATTTATTTAATTGCTCTATTTCATCAAATGCTTGTTGTAAAGTTTTTGCTTTAAATTATTTAGACTACTATTTGTAAATTAAAAAACAATAATTATATTAAATATAGTTTGAGAGCAATAGTAAAACTAACACCAAACAATATTCACAATCAACTACTTAGGGAGGTAGCATGAAAAAAAATCTAACAATTATTTTAATAATTTTCTTTATGGGCGCTGTTAGTGCTAAAGTTGGCGACAAGATTATTAAAGCCGACAATGTTAAGCCCAACTCTTCAATATTGTTAATTGAAGAGGATACAGATTTATTTTTCGAGGATTGGGAATCCGGAATGGGGAATTGGGTTCACGTTGATGAAACCGGACTTGCACCTCAGTGGCACTTAGATAATTGGATGGCATACGGCGGTACAGGTGAAAGCTGGTGGATGGCTGATGTTACTCTTGGTACTGACGGCGGGTACAATAATAGCTGGTATCAAGTTTTGGATACTGATGAATTTACTTTATCAGGATCAAATCAGCAGTTAACTTTTTATCACAGATACAGTGTTGAAGGTCCTGCCGGTGCATCTGCACCTTACAATGGCTGGGATGGAATGAATGTTAGAATTTCAACCGATGCAGGCGCAACCTGGGAAGTCTTGGCTAATCCAACTCCTGCTTATACTGCAACAAGTTTATTCAGCTTTGGTGATGAACACGGCGAAGGTCCTAATATACCAGGCTGGGCAGGAGATCTTTTAACTTGGACTCAAGTTACTTTTGATCTTTCTTCATATTCTGGACAAAATGTTAAAATAAGATTTGCATTCGCATCAGATCCGGCATTTGCAACAGGTCAGGATGGTGGACCTGCAAGTATGTTTGCCTGGCAGATAGACGATATTCTTGTAACTAGTAGTGCAGGTACAATATTCGGCAATGACGGTATAGCAACCGGAATGACACCTGCTAATAATGCTGCATCAGGTGCGGATTTATGGAATGTTAAAACAGGCAGTGCATTTTCGGGAACTCTGTTTGCCGACTGTAATAATGCATCC
>JAENZU010000229.1 GCA_016841125.1 Melioribacter sp.
CAGAGGATATATTCTTGCAGAAGTGAAAAGGAAGCTAAAAAAGCCTGGTTTGTTGCCGGACTATTTGAATGGCCTATAATGGCAATGATGGGGGTTTTACTGGGGATGTTTTCACGAGTAGCCGCAGAAAACGGCATGTTTGAATACTTGGGATATGCTAATGTTCAAGACATGGATGCTGAAATGGGGCTGCCAATGTTGCTCCGTACAATTCTTCCGGTTGGACTGATGGGATTGATGATGTCCGCATATTTTTCGGCAATTATGTCAACTGCCGATAGCTGCTTAATGGCTGCATCAGGCAATACACTCACCGACCTTTTGGAAAAACTATTTTCTATTGATAACCAAGGTAAATCGTACTTGCGTTTATCTCAATTGATAACACTGGTGTTGGGTGTGCTGGCTCTTCTGCTTGCAACTTATATGCAGAACGTGTTGGAACTGATGCTATATTCATACGCATTCATGGTGTCCGGATTATTTGTACCTCTTCTCGGAGCGCTATTTTGGAATAGTAATAACTCAAAAGCAGCTATCACCGCGATGATTGTAGGCGGAGCCACAACCGTTACACTAGTGATATTAAATTTGGACTTGCCTCTAGGTCTTGATGCAAATATTTTTGGTATATCTGCTTCAGCAATATCATTTTTACTAATTGCTTATATTTCACCTAAAAATGTTTAGCTTTTTTTCACTCGCGGTTAGGAGAGAATTTGGATTTAAATTCATTAATAAACCTAAGACATGAAATTCATCGAGAGCCTGAACTTTCCGGAAATGAAATTTCCACATCAAAAAAGATTATTGCTTTCGTTAATATTTTTAGACCTGATGCAATAATTGATAACCTCGGCGGTCACGGAATTGCATTTATTTTTAACGGCATCGAAGAAGGTAAAACATTAATGTTCCGGGCAGAGCTTGATGCTCTTCCTATAACAGAATTAAATGATATTGAATATAACTCCATCAATAAAGGCGTTTCCCATAAATGCGGTCATGATGGGCATATGACAATTCTTGCGGGATTGGCATCTAAATTATCTGAACGAATATTTAAAGGTAAAATCATTTTATTGTTTCAGCCTGCTGAAGAAACCGGTGCCGGAGCTTTAGCAGTATTGAGTGATCCGAAGTTCGGTAAAATCAATCCGGATTTTATTTTCGCACTTCATAATTTACCTGGTTACCCTTCCGGACAAATAATAATTAAAAACGATATTTTTGCGGCTGCATCTAAAGGAATGATAATCGAATTGATGGGTAAAACCGCTCACGCCGCGGAACCTGAACTAGGTGTGAATCCGGCTTACTTCCTTCCGGATTTTATAAAAGCACTTTCCAATATTACAGCAAACAAAGACTTTACATATTTTACACTCGCAACAATAATTCATATTTCCGTTGGAGAAGTGGCATTCGGCACTTCTCCCGGTTACGGCAAAATATTACTTACACTGAGAGCATACAGAAATGAAGACATGAATTTACTAACAAATTCAATTGTAAATATTGTTGAAAAATTAACCGGAGATTCTCAATTAACCTATAGAATTAATTTTACCGAGGAATTCCCCTCAACCATTAACGACAAATCGGCCGTTGATCTAGTTAAGCAAGCAGCGAATAAACTTTCGATGCAGATAATACAAATTGATAAGCCTTTTAAGTGGTCGGAAGATTTCGGATATTTCTCTTCCAAATATAAAACAGCCTTTTTTGGTATTGGCAGCGGAATCGATCATCCTAATTTACATAACAGCAGTTACGATTTTCCCGATCAACTCATTGAAAAAGGAGTTAATATTTTTAATCAAATAATAAAAAATCAAAGCCGATAAATGTTTGATACATCACTAATTGAAATTAGCCGAAACTCTTACCTTAATAATATTAATTTTATTAAATCTCAATTGAAGAAAAAGGTAAAGTTCTCTTCGGTTGTTAAAGGCAATGCCTACGGGCATGGTATTAATGTTTTCGTTCCTTTAGCCGAAGAATGCGGTGTCAATCACTTTTCGGTATTTAATGCTAAAGAAGCACTGCAGGTAGACCGGGTTGCCTCAAACGGAAGTGAAATTATGATTATGGGTATGATTGATAATCCCGAATTAGAGTGGGCAATTATTAATAAAATTGAGTTTTATGTTTTTGAATTAGACAGATTAACTAATGCCCTGAATGCAGCAGCAAGGTTGAACATTAAAGCACGGATTCACATTGAAATAGAAACCGGAATGAATAGAACAGGATTTAAAGATGATGAACTTCCGAAAGTATTCAAACTTCTTCAGAGAAATAGAGAACATTTTATTTTGGAAGGATTGTGTACCCACTTTGCCGGAGCTGAAAGTATAGCTAATTATGTGCGTATAAAATCTCAGATTAAAAAATATAATTCTATTTATAAATTATTTGTGAAAGAAGATCTTAAACCTAAAAGACGACACGCCGCATGCTCTGCAGCCTCAATAACTTATCCCGAAACTCAAATGGATATGGTTAGAATAGGAATACTCCAATATGGATTCTGGCCAAGTAAGGAAACTTTTATTTATTACGCTTCAAAAAATGTAGATAAAAGTGATCCGCTGAAAAGGATTATTTCGTGGAAAAGTAAAATTATGAGTATCAAAGAAGTTAATACTGGTGAATTTGTCGGTTACGGAACTTCCTATTTGGCAGATGCAAATATGAAAATTGCAACCGTCCCTGTTGGCTATTCTCAGGGTTTCAGCAGATCACTCAGTAATCAAGGGAGAGCACTCATCGGCGGGAACCGCGTGGCGGTTATCGGAAGAGTGAATATGAATTTGATGATGGTTGATATATCAAATTTACCCAATGTTAAAAAAGGTGATGAAGTTGTATTAATTGGTGATCAGGACGAATTGACAATTTCTGTAGCTTCTTTTGCGGATTTCAGTAATCAATTAAATTATGAATTGCTGACGCGATTGCCTGAAGATATTCCGAGAATTCAAGTTGAATAAATTAATTTGAAATTATTCCTCTCAATAACTGCACACCGTTTTCCCCGGATCCGGCAACGTCAAGAAGCACACCGGCATTCTTTCCTCTTTTAATTACTGCAGGATAGTTAGCACCTTTAAATTCATAATCAGCTACCAGATCATTATCAGTAGTAACTGTGATAAGTTTAGAGATTTTGAATTTAATATTATCAAGATCAGCTAAAGTATTTTTATTGCTGATCATATTTAACCGTACATTCTCTTTCGGATCCAAATGAGAAATTACTTTTACAGCACCCGGAAAATATCCCAAGCCGGTTTTATCTATTGTTTGAATTTTTTCGTGCATTATTGCAGCACCCAAACCAATACCAATAATTGGTTTCTTTATCATCTTTAAAAGACTGAATAAATTTAGAAGCTGAAATTTTCGAATAAGTTTGTCAATATCATTACAGTCGGTAATTAATATTTTATCCGAGGAACAGATTACCGGTTCGCTGTTTGATATTTTAGATTCAATACCCTTTGAATTCAGGAGGTCGCAATATTTTTCAGACTCCTCTCTCTCGTGATTTATTATAACTATCATAGCCTACAAAGTTTAATTAATTTTAAGTTATTATTATATCAACTTTTAAATACAAATACATATTTATATATTTTGTGATACGAAAATCAACTGTTGATTATTTAATTTATGATTTCTTCATTTTTTGTTTCAGACCTTCACGGTTCCATCGAACGTTACGAAAAATTATTCGAACGGATAAAAATAGAAAAACCAGAACTTGTTTTTATCGGCGGAGATATTCTTCCGTCGGGTTCGGGACTTTTCAGAAGCATGAATATTAAATACAAAGATTTCATTAATGACTTCTTAATTTATCATTTAAAAAAATTGCGGAAGGCATTAGGCAAAGATTATCCAAAAATATTTTTGATTCTCGGCAACGATGACCCAAGAATTGAGGAGGCTGCAATTTTAGAAGCGGCATCAAATGGAATTTGGGACTACATCAATTTCAGGAAAGTTGAATACAAAAGTTACTCTATATTCGGATATTGTTTCATACCGCCTACACCATTTCAATTAAAGGATTGGGAAAAGTATGATGTTTCCCGGTATGTCGATCCTGGCTGCGTCTCTCCGGAAGAAGGAATTAGAAGTTTGCCTGTGGATAATAGAAGAATACGATTTGAAACAATAAAAAATGATTTGACAGAATTAACCAAAGGAAATAATCTTTCGAATGCTGTTTTCCTATTTCACTCTCCACCCTATAAAACAAAATTAGACAGAGCAGCTTTAGACGGAAAAATGGTTGATCACGTACCGCTTGATGTGCACGTCGGGAGTATCGCAATTAAAAAATTTGTGGAAGTTAATCAGCCTCACTTAACGCTGCACGGACATATACATGAGTCGGCTAAAATCACCAATCACTGGCAGGATAAAATCGGGAAAACTTTATGCTTATCTGCTGCCCATCATTCAAAAGAATTAGCATTGGTCAAATTCGATCTTGAAAATCCAGCAAGAGCCATTCGGGAAATTATTTAATATTTTTATTTATTACCAGTGGTCGTGCTGCGTCGGTAACCGCGCCAATTTTAACAGCAAAACTACTTCTATTTTCAATATCCTTATCAGTCACATAATGAACGTCAAGCAAGCCGTCAGATTTATAGCCGGTGCGCAAATAATTCATTTCGCTCAAACATTTACTCCAGCCGTCTAACCAGATCTTTAATTGAGCGTTCTTAACATTATCTTCCTCAATGTGAATTAACAAATCGATATCACTGCCCGGACCAGCAGCCGCATTCTTAGTGCTGCCAAACAAATAAATACCTTTAATTCCGAATTTTTCTACATCAACTAAGGATGCAATTTTTTCTGCCATGTTGAACCGCCAACGCCATTGATTGGAAGGAGTTAAATCGGATGACTCGACTGGTTCTTCCGGCTCAGTTATAATATTCGTCCTGGGAGGATTAATAATTGCAAGTGCCTCACCTAAATCTGCGTTTACTAATATCCGAAGTACATTTCCATCGGATGCCTGCTGAACATCAATTACTTTAACTACTTCTGATAAGTGAGGAAGATCGGGAACTAGTTCATTGAAAATATTTTTTGCAACTTTAAAAAACCTTTCGTTAAATATTATCCCCTCATCATCGGGATAAAGTGGCAAATATCTAATTGAAGCTTCTACTAAATCCTGAAAAAAGTGAGTACCGAACGAGAGATCGGGAACGTAGTTGCCTTTTTTGCGCGCAATTTCAATCAGCATTGCGGTATTGTTAATATCCGAATATGTAACAGGCACACCAAGTTTTATGTCTCCCCTGCTGCCCCATCTGCCGGGTCCCATCAAAATGAATTTACGTTTGGGTAGAGTTTTATTCAATTTACTTACTGCTTTTCCAACTTGCATCATCGACTGCCTGTCGGAAAGTTCTGAATATTTTACCGGATCTACATAAACTATGTGCGTAATATCAGGTACTCTTCCATTCGATATATATTTCTTGGCG
This sequence comes from Melioribacter sp., assembly GCA_016841125.1. Taxonomy (GTDB): domain Bacteria; phylum Bacteroidota; class Ignavibacteria; order Ignavibacteriales; family Melioribacteraceae; genus JAENZU01. The sequence continues at coordinate 5,526 of JAENZU010000229.1, forward strand.
GAAAAAATAACTTTTTCGAGGGTAACATCTTTTGGAATTGGATCTGAAACATGTTCACGAGAATAGCTCTGAGGTCTGCATTGAAGCAGGTAAAAATCTTTTCCGTCACTTGCAAATTCAATATCCACCGGTGAATGAAATTTTTTCTCTAATGTTTTAAGTATTACGTCCATCTTTTTAATGAAGGCAGTCTTTTTTATCAATCCGTCAAAGCTTATTAAATATTCGCCGTTACTAAAATCCACATCATAAGGAAGCTGCCGTATGAGATTACCGTCAACCATTGAAACTACTTGATCAATACCCGGAAATTTATCTCCGAATTTTCTAAGTAATTCGCTTAATGTTTTTGTTTTGAATTCGTTAGTCCTCAAATCTATCAAATCAACTTTCTGCTGAGAATACCTGATTGTTTCTTCAACCGTAACGTTAACTCTTAGATTAGGCTGACCCGGTGCAACAAGTATCGGATAATCGTCACCAAGTCTATCAACCGCGCGGGTGCCCAATCCCATAACTAAACGAACTAAACCATCTTTTCTTTTTATTCGAGATGACCATCTAAATTCATTATTACTGAAAGCGACACCAGCAAACAATGGTATGAAATAATGAC
>JAENZU010000230.1 GCA_016841125.1 Melioribacter sp.
AGATATAGCCGTTGGACTATCTTATGCGCGCCCGCTTACCGACCGCTTCTCAATTGGATTTACATTGAAGTATATCGAGCAGAGAATTTGGCACATGAGTGCTTCTGCTTTTGCAATTGATGCAGGTACAAAATTTCGCACAGATCTTTTAGGCGGACTCACAATTGGCGCTTCAATTTCAAATTTCGGAACAGCAATGCAGCTAGACGGAAGAGATGCCCGCTATTTTATTCGGGTTGATGATAACAAACTCGGATCGAATGAAAGAATTCCTACATCAATTGAAATGGATAAGTGGGATCTTCCATTACTGTTTCAAATTGGAGTTTCTACTTATGCTATTAATAATGACACTTACAAATTTTTACTCGCCGGCGATGCTACCGTTCCAAACAATAATTATCAAAGTGTAAACGTAGGCGGTGAACTCTCATTCGAAGAGTTTCTATTTTTCCGCGGCGGATATAATTCACTGTTTCTAGAAGATGGTGAAGGCGGCTTAACCTTTGGAGTTGGTATAAATTCAAAGATGATTTTTTCCGATGCGGTTGTAAAGTTTGATTATGCATTTAGAGATTTCGGCAGATTGCAGAACGTCCATAATTTTTCAGTTGGAATTAAATTTTAATGAAAGATTTTTCTTTAAAAATATTCTTTAATAAAAAAGTAGATAATCCGTGGAAACGGTTCCAATCTTTGTTAGGCTATGTGTACGAGTTTTCCAAAAATGTTGTATTGGCATTAACCCACGTTTTCAAACGTGGGAATGAAAACATAAAACAACTCTTATCAAAACCGTTTCAACGGTTTTCCATAATTCTTAGACAAACCTCTAACGGAAGTAATGATACCAACACAAGCGTTTCAACGGTTTCTAAATTTCTTCTGTTATTTTTCCTGCTAACTCTAATCAATTTGCCTGCTCAAAATTTATTTATTGAAATGAATAAAAATTCTATTGGGCCGAATGAGGTAATTGCACAAATAGGTGATAACACAATTACAGCGGAAGAATTCTTTTATAGTTATGAATTCGGGCCTGCATTTATCAAGCGGGAGAATAACTCAAAACAAAATCATCTTAAATATATGATCAACGAAAAGTTGATTGCACTTGCCGGTTATGATGAGAATGTTTTAAGTGATGATAAGGTAAACTCATTGTACTCAGACTTCAAAGCGGACCTCGCAACTGAAGAAATGTTCAAAGATGAAATACTTGGCAAGATTGAAATTGATCCTGCAGTGGTCGATACTATTATCAATTCAAAATTAATAGAGCTGGAGTTGGAGTGGCTGTTCGCACCAACTAAAGAGGGAATCCAGAATTACTATTTTTCATTACACAATGGCGCTTCTTTTGATTCACTTTTCACCGCGCAGATCAATGATTCTATTTTTCTCGATATGCGGTCAATGAAAACAACGGCATACTCGCTTAGAAAAAACAACCATTTACTCTCACAAATTATTGATACTCTGGAAATTGGTAATTACTCGGCACCAATTCATGTGAATAATGAATGGTATATAATGAAGCTTGCTAATATGACCAAGTCGATGATCACAAATAAAACAGAATTCGATAAACTAAGTTACGAGGCAGAACAAGCTGTAATTAAATTCAATATGGATCGTGAATCTGATAAATATATTGACAGTTTAATGCGGAGTGAAAACCCGGTTATTAAGAAAGATGGGTTCGAAATTCTTCGCACCTATCTTGGTAAATATGTTTTGGATGATACAAAATATGATGATTGGAATTTGGATTTCCGGCTCGACCGCGCATTATCGAATTTAGGTTTATCAAGAGAGGATGAATACGATGGAATAGATTTGGTTTATAGTGTAGAATCTAATTACACTATTGATGAATTTATTATTTGGTATCGAAACAGAAGTCTCAACATTAAATTTGATAAGACCAATTTAAACACATATTCAAAATCATTAGAGAATCTTATCTGGCGTATGGTGAGAGATAAACTCCTCACAAAAACCGCTGATGAGAAGGGCTATTTCAATAGAGACTGGGTAAAAACACAATCTGATTGGTGGCGCGATAAAATTGCATACAGTGCAATGCGCAACAAGCTTGTCAATTCAATCAAAATTGAAAATAGCGAAGTGAATATATCTAATGATTCAAAAAGTGATAATGAAAAATTGTCCCTCGAATTAATTAAAAAGATGTTCCGTGTAATTGAAGAAACAAAAAAGAAAACAAAAGTAGCAGTAAATCAAGAGGTGTTAGATAGAATTGCTGTAACTAGCAGTAATGATGCAAATGAAATAGAATTATACACTGCCAAGACAGGCGGACTAATGCCGCGTCCGCCGTATCCAACAATCGATAATGAATGGGTTTATTGGGAATAACCAATGAGATTAAAATTTCTTTGTTTAACCTTGATAGTTTTAGCCGCCGTGATTTTAATAAGATGCGGCGGGAATAACTCAGATAAAAACACACTGTCATATTGGAGTTCCAATAATAGCTACGAAATAAAGTATGCCGACTACATAACAAAGAAATGGAATAGCGATAGCCCGGTTAAAGTTTCGTTTCAACCGGTGCCTGAAGGACAATCAAGTGAAGAGGTAATATTAGCAGCGGTTGTCGGTGAAACTACTCCTGATATATATTCAAACATGTGGCAGGGCGATGTTGAAGCTTATGCGGAGGCCGGAATTCTTGTCCCGCTCGACACGCTCGACGGATTTATTGAATTTATTTATGACCGCTGTGATAGTTCGGTTGTAGAAGAAATTACATCGAGTGACGGACACATTTACCAGATTCCGTGGAAAATTAATCCGATAATGCTCATCTACAATAAATACATAATCAAAAATCTTCAACTTAATTCAGTGCCCGAAACTTACACTGAATACACGAATGCCTCAGAAAAATTCAAAAAAGATTTAGATGGTGACGGCTACATAGACCGCTGGTTCGGCTATGCAGAAGTTCAAGTAACGTGGTGGCAAAGGTTTTTTGATTTCTACCCGCTTTACTTAGCAGCCTCGGGCGGTGGAAAATTAATTGAGAATAATAAAGCGGTATTCAATAACGAATACGCAATTGAAGTGTTTAGTTTCTTAAAGAATCTCTACACGCATAAGTATTTTGCAATGGAGCGCTTATCAGCGCGGCAGGATGTTTTTCTTTCTGGTATAATTGCAACCAGGTTTACAGGACCGTGGGAAATTGCCCACTCTGAAAAGTATAAACCGGATGGTTTTGAATATGATTTTATTCACATGCCTGTTCCCGACGATCACGAAGGACCTATTTATACTTACGGTGATCCCAAAAATATTGTGATATTCAGTACTTGCAAATACCCTCAAACAGCCTGGAAATTTTTGCGAAAGATGATCAGCGAAGAGAACGATTTAAAGTTTCTGGAAATAAGTAATCAATTACCGAGAAGAAAAGAACTGGATGTAAATCCACTCTATGCTGATTACTTTAAAGCTAATCCAAAAATGAAAAAGTTTGCGGCACAAGCGAAATATGTAAAAGGAACAGACGCGAGTCCGGTGCTGAAAGAGGTCTTCGATTTAATCTCCCAGCAATATGAAGCATGCGTTGTGTACGGAACAAAATCGCCCGAACAAGCTATTAAAGATGCCGCAGATGCTGTCGATTTATTATTTCTTAAATAATACAGATGAAATTAAATAATAAAATAACGCCGTATTTATTAGTTTCACCGTACATATTCCATTTTCTATTGTTCGTGGCTTTCCCGGTTATATTTTCAATTGTACTAACATTTCACAAGTGGAATATTATTTCCCCGATGGAATATACCGGTTTGAGTAATTACGTCAGGTTATTTAAAGATGAGGTGTTTTTACAATCGCTCATCAACACACTAATATTTTTGGTAATTCATATCCCATTGCAAATAATAGTGGCACTTTTTCTTGCTGAAATATTAAATCAAAAATTAAAATTTCGCGGATTTTTTAGAGCGGCATTCTTTTTACCGGTTATTGTTTCGGGAGTTGTTGTTACGATACTTTGGCAGCAGTTATATGGTTACGATACAGGCTTTTTTAATAGATTGCTTGTCACCATTGGATTAGGTAAAGTCGGCTGGCTCACCGATCCGAATATTGCAATGCCCTCAATTGCTCTTATGGCAACCTGGAAAAATGTTGGCTTATATATAGTTTTATTTTTAGTAGGATTGCAGACAGTTCCCGACCAATATTACGAAGCTGCCGATATTGAGGGTGCATCAAAGTGGCAGAAATTTTTCAAAATAACATTACCAATGATAAACCCGACGATCTTTATGGTTGTGATACTTTCAACAATCGGCGGATTTTCTTTATTTATTGAACCCTATGTAATGACCGGTGGCGGACCCCTTAACAGCACCATTTCCGCAGTGCTGTATATTTATAAACAAGGATTCTTCTATTATCACATGGGCTATTCGGCAACATTAGGTTTGTTCTTTGCGCTGATAATTTTATTAGTGGTAGTCATTCAAAAAAGATTTGTTGAGCGTGACGTTTGAAAATCTTAAAAAGAATATTGTTCTATCTATTTCTTACAATGGGAGCACTTATATTTATCTATCCGTTCTACTGGATGGTTGCTGCTTCTCTCGCCCCGGAAAATGAAATTGCAAATTTAACTTTATTCCCCTCAACATTTACATTAAGCAGCTACACTCAAATGTTTGAGAAAATACCAATAGGAAGGTCTCTGGTAAACAGCATAATTGTTGCATCATCAGTTACAATCGGCGTGCTTGTTTTCGGATCGATGATCGGCTATGCTCTATCTCGCCTTAAATTCAAAGGACGAAATACAATATTCTATGTCATCATTTTTACAATGACACTGCCGTTTCAAATTACATTAATACCGCAATACATTATTATGGTAAAATTCGGATGGGTGGATACATACCTCGCGTTGATCGTTCCTTATTTTATAAATGCGTTGGGCATAATAATGTTCCGGCAATATTTCAAATCAATTCCACAAAGTTTAATAGACGCTGCAAGACTTGACGGCTGCGGTGATCTCAAAATAATATTTAAAATTCTTTGGCCGAATTCCGTTCCGGCTTTGGTTACAATCGGGATAATAACATTTATGGCATCCTGGAATGAAGTACTCTGGCCGTTGATAGTTATAAGAGACGAAAGCTTAATGACAATGCCGCAATTGATTACACTCTTTGCTGTAGGCGGCAGAGCAGAATCGCAATTGGGGGTTAAACTTGCCTCTGCAGTTGTGCTGGCACTACCGATAGTTATAGCATATATATTTTTCCAAAAATATTTCATTCAAAGTATGGCAAGCAGCGGAATTAAGGAATAAACAATGAGAGCAGAAAGATTAAATTTAAGATTGACGGCTGATCCGAAAAAAGTTGTGCTTTTATTTTTTAACATAAGCAAAGAAAGATGTAATAGGATTTTGGAAAGAATATTTTCTTTAAGTCAATCTGAGGTAGAAAATAGTCTGGAAAATATTTATAAGGAATTTTCTTCTAGACACAAAGTATTTGAAGAAAAGTTGTTAGTACATTTTAAAAATGTAGAAAAATATATTGGAGCAAATAAAGAACTTTCAGAAAAAACAAAGTTATTGATCGGCGCATACTTCTCCAAAGAATATTCAATTGAATCGGCGGCACTATTTAATCCTTCCATTGTACCTCATCCTGATCAAGAAGGAGCAGTGGAAGGTGAACTTAAATTTGTGATGAGCTTAAGAGCCACGGGTGAAGGGCATGTTTCATCTATCGAATTTAGAGAAGGTATTATTTCCGCCGATGGAAGCGTAAGATTCATTAATGACTCGACATACAAATTGTTAGCGAAAAAGCACGTTTACTCGCTGAGAAAACTATTAGAGAAAAAATTATCGGGTATGATTTTGCCGGATAAAGAAGTTAAAAAAATAAGAAAGGCAAATTACCAGTGCAGGTTTGCTGACCATTCGATAATCAGTGAAAGAGTATTGTATCCGAGCACTCCGCCTGAATTGATGGGAATGGAAGATGCCAGGTTTGTTCGGTTCGAAGATGAAAATACATCTAAATATTATGGGACTTACACTGCATATAACGGAAAGACATTTAGGACACAAATTATTGA
>JAENZU010000231.1 GCA_016841125.1 Melioribacter sp.
AAGATCCTTGAATTCATTAGATATTGAATTTGGTTTGTTGGGATGAACATCGCATTTGAACCTTCAAAATGTGCAAGTGCCTCGCTGTGATCACCATGATGATGTGTTGTTGTAATATATTTGATATACGAACTACCAAGTTCTTCAAGTACTGTTTTCAATCCATAAACTAAATCCAGTGGTCCGGGATCAACAAGAAAAACGCCGTCTTTGCCGACAGATACCACCGCAGAGGGATTACCATATTTCGGATGATCTGCTCTTAACAAGTATACTGATTTACCCAGGTGCAAAATATCATGGGATTTATCGTTTCGAATTCCGGCAGAAATTGATGTTGAAATAAGTAGGGAAAGAATAAGTATTGTTTTTAGCATTTATTCACCTCAAGTAAAAATTAAAATTATGGGGTAAATATATTGGATAGAGTGTCCCAATTCGTCCGGATTGATAAAGCTGTACTTATTATCGCTGTTGTACGGAAACTTTATTATTCGTATAAAAATATAGAATATAGCTGTTGAGGTAGGTAATTGACTTTTATTTCATTATTCTCTAATACTTCTATCACTTTACTGGTTTCTACATCATTTTTGAAATCAATTAGATTATCATGAATCGATATCCTCTTAAGATTCTTCATTTCTGTTAATGGAACAATATTTTTGATTTTATTTGCGCCAATTTCTAACCACTCCAAGTTCTCAATATTCTTAAGAGGTGACATATCTTCTATTTCATTATTCCATAACAATAATCTCTCTATACTATTTAACTTAACTAAAGGAGTTAAATCAGAAATTTGGTTATTTCTCAAATCTACCCATTTCAAATTGCTTAACTTCTTCAAAGGATCAATATTTCTGATTCCGCAATTGTTAAGCATCAACCGATCTAAAGTTATCATATTTTCCAATGCACTTAAATCGGCAAGTTTGTTATCGCTTAAATTAAGCTGAATCAACTTGGTAAGCTTTTTAATAGGTTCAATTTCTGTAATTAAGTTTTTTGAAAGAATTAAATGTCTCAAATGCTTCAAATTAGATAATGGCGTTAAATCGGAAAATTTATTATCCGGAATCCAAATACCAATAAGACTATCCATTTGTGAGATTGGAGTAATATCTTCTACTTTATTATTCCCTAAATTTATTGCCTTTAGATTCTTTAGTTTAGTCAATGGTGAAAGATCTGAAATGTTATTGGAACCGGCTGTGAGGACAACAAGATTTTCAATTATTTCAATCCCGGATAATTCTGAAATCTCCTTGTTTGATATGTCAATTTTTTCGATATGCGAAAAATCAGATTGCAGCAGCGTGCCGGTTGGTTTGTCTATAATTTCTCTTAATGCATTTTCTAAGTTTTTATCAGGTAATTGATCTGCAACAACAAGACTACTGAGCAACAAAAAAATTATAAAGAGTTTGTGTCTAATTCTCAAAATAGTTCCCCCATGGTATATGAGTTTAAAAAATGGTTAGTTTACTGTTTTGCCCCTCAAAATCTACTCAATAATTATTTCTCATCTTTTTCCTTCAAATAAGCTTTTGGTGTTTTGCCGGTCAACTTTTTAAAGGCAGTGTAAAATGTAGATTTAGAATTGAATCCCGCCTCTAATGCAAGAGCAGAATGTGTCATAAAATTTACTTCACTTTTTTCGAGCAGCCCTTTGAATTCTTCTATTCTGTAACTATTTACAAAATCAAAAAAGTTTTTTTCATATACATCATTTAGTATTTTTGATAACACATGCCTACCAATTCCTGTTAGCTTTGACAAATCGGCAAGTGTTAATCTAGGTTGAAGAAAAGGTTTTTGCTCAACCATAACAGAATCAATTTTAGCAACTAGCTCATCTAAATTTTCAATAAAATCGGCAGAATTTTCACTTGAAACTATTAATTCAATTTCATCGAATATTTCGGGATTAGTGAGTGTATAAATGCCGATAACGAAAACAAGAAACGATAAAGTGACCCAAACTAACTGATACCCTAAAAAATCCTCTACAGGAATAAAATGAGTGTACCTATCGAAAATGCTGACTATCCAAAAAATCATACACCAAAAGGAAATCTTCAAAATCACTTGATAGAAGGATATTTTGGGGACAAAGGAAGCCTGTTCCTCACTTCTTTTTGAGATATCCTTTGTTAAATTATAATTTAGATAGAGACATAAAAGATTCTGCGCAATCGCCATAACTTCTGCCAAATTAAAAAGCAGATCATATTTTTTGATATACCCCACAAAGCCATATCCTTCATAAAAATAAATCGGCAGAATCAGTAATATATAAAGTATTACGGGCACAAAGTGGAGATAGATTGGATAGTTATTTTCAGGTTTAGTTTTGAAAAGTTTTAAGAAAAAGAAATAGAGAAGTGGTCCATAAAGAAATATCACAATATCACCTAAATACAATACTTTGTAGAGCAACGCGGTCATTTCAGAATAGGAATAGAAAAATCTTCCCAATAATAATAGTGTAATAACGACTATTATGTAACTGAGATACTTTTTAGCATTAGCGTCACCCTTTTTCATTGCAGAAAGTGCAACTACAAGAGAAATCCCCTGCGTGAATCCGGCAATAACTATTATAGAGAAAATATTCATATTATTTTATACCAGTTTTGTAAATCCTTTCCAATTTTAATTCCTTTTTCTTGGTCAATGTAGAATGAATCCAGCTTGGTGGAAATATTATGAATTATAGAATCTGCCAGTCTAACATCCAATTCTTTATTTTTGGTAGAGCATGAAATAAATAAAGTAAAGATTAGAATGCTAAGCAGCAATCTCATAATTTTACGGCAAATATTCATTTTTCTTCTGTAATAGTTTTGTTTATTTGGTTATAACTAAAAAGCAAACACCAGCTTATTAGTCAATAAATTTGATAGTAAATTATACTGGAATCATCCAAAATTCGTCCGGTTTTATAATTCCGGACATATTTATTATCGATGATGTAATAATCACCAAAGAATAAAATAAGAATAAATTGCAATTAATGACTTTTTAATCTTCATCATCTGGGCAAAAATCAGTGAAATATAAGGTATTTCCCAAAACAGATATTGAATCTCAAATTGGTTAGAAAAAAAATATTTAACATCGAAATAAAATAATACCTATTATCCTAAAAATTTACTATTATCGTGGGCTAATTAATCAACGTAATATAATTTTGATGTGATAAATCAATTTTATTACAAAATCAACCTTACTTGTTTTAGGGATTTTTAATGTTAACGGTAAGCAATTTATCAAACTAAATATAAATTTAGTTTAACCAAGGAGGAAGTATGAAACGTATTCTATCTGTAATCTTAGTTACAGTAGTTTTTTCTGTTTTACTATCAAGTTGTGCATCAATGAGTGACGTACTGAAGAGCAAAGATGAGGGAACTTCTCAAGTTTATTCAGTTAGTTTTAACCAAGCGTGGGATATTGCAAAAACTGTTTTAAGGTGGGAAGATTGCGAACAAATCGAAGAGCAAAAAGATGAAGGATACATGCTGACCACAATCCAGAGCCTTCTTTCAGGCGGAACTCTAATTGGGGTTTGGGTTGAATCATCAGGCAGCAACACTAAAGTTACGGTTGTCACGAAAAGAAAATCACAGACTCAGTTATTAACAGGATTATCGGAATCAGCCTTCCACGAGAGATTTGCACAAGCTGTGGAGATTGTCAAATCAGGCAAAACACTCCCCATTGAAGCTCCTTAATTCTAATTGAAAAAACTGTTTTGCAGGTGACTTTTTTACTATTGTTAAGTTATGATAATAAAAATAATTCCGCGGCATAAAAACAAAATTCAGAATTAAGTTGGGATTTCATTCAACAATATAAAATTAAAAACAATTGAGCCCGATGATGCAGCAAAATCGGGCTTATTATTTAATTGGAGATGGTTCTCGAGCCTATTAATTTAACCCATGCAAAACAGCTACTTATAAAATTATTTAACTAAAAAATTATTGTGATAAAATAGAAATTGAAGGTGGTTTCGTAGCTCAAACCAAAATCTTTCTGGACAATCTTGCAGATTGAAGTATTTATTTTCAGTGAGTTTAAAGACTTTTTTGTTAAACATTGCAGCTATTTATTTTAGATTCTTATTAAAAATATTTTACTTATTCTTTTAATTTCCATCAAAAATTTATTAATAATTCCAGGGTGGATTTCCAATTTAGAAGGTTTATTAGGGAATTAAATTGTTCCGAATATTTGTTATCTAATATATTGTGTAAATTAAGCTATAAACAAAGGAGAAGTATAATGATAAAAGCATATGCAGCTTTCGAAGCAAAAGGAGAGTTAAAACCATTCGAATATGACCCTGGTAAATTGAAACAGGATGAAGTAGAAATTGATGTTTTATACTGCGGTATTTGCCACAGTGACTTAAGCGTAATTGATAATGATTGGGGATTCTCAAATTATCCTCTTGTTCCGGGACATGAAGTTGTTGGCAAAATTGCCAAAGTCGGAGAAAACGTCAAAAAATTTTCGGAAGGTCAAATAGTTGGACTAGGCTGGCATTCAAGCTACTGTAATGAATGCGAACAGTGCAAGTCGGGTAATCAAAATCTTTGCGCCGGTCAACAAGCAACAATAGTTGGGCATTACGGTGGATTTGCAGATAAAGTAAGAGCACAAGCAGAAAGCGTTGTAGCAATTCCCGATGGAGTTGATTTAGAATCCGCCGGTCCTCTTTTCTGCGGAGGAATAACCGTTTTTAATCCGCTTGTTCAATTTGATGTAAAACCAACCGATAAAGTGGCGGTAATTGGAATCGGCGGACTCGGACATATGGCTTTGGAATTTTTAAACGCTTGGGGCTGCGAAGTTACTGCATTTACATCCAGTGAAAATAAAAGAAAAGAAGCTTTGGATTTAGGTGCGCATCATACTCTTAACTCAAGAGATGAAAAAGAAATCGAAGCGGCAGCCGGTAGTTTTGATATGATAATTTCCACTGTCAATGTAACTTTAATTTGGGAATTGTATCTAAATACCTTGAAACCAAAAGGCAGACTTCACTTTGTCGGCGCTACTTTAGAGCCTTTGAACATCGGAGCTTTTTCTTTAATTACAGGGCAGCGGTCTATTTCAGGTTCTCCCGTAGGAAGCCCCGGTACGATAGCAAAAATGCTCGATTTCACAAAACTTCACCAAATTAAACCCGTGATTGAAAAATATAAATTTGAAGACGTTAATAAGGCAATAGAAAGACTGCGCAGCGGCAAAGCACACTATAGGATTGTTCTTTATCATTAAAAATCATTTAATTGCAGCAACACTTTTCAAAAAAGCCGGAACGTTGAATTCCGGCTCTTCTCTAAATGAACAATCTGGGTTAAAGTAAATCTTTCTTTATTTTTTTTGACAGAAAAGCTTAATCTTGCTATATTCCTTCATAAGAATAAATTCCTATTTAGTTTTGATATATGAAAACACAATCGAAAGAAATTGATAAACAAATTGATCACTTAAAAATAGTGCTGAAAGAAAACGGGATAAAACTCACTCATCAGAGAGTCGAAGTTTTCCGGGAAATTGCACAAACTAAAGATCATCCCGACGCCGAAAAAGTATTTCAGCGTTTGAGAAAAAAATTACCGATGATCTCTTTAGATACGGTTTACAGAACTCTTTGGCTGCTTAAAGATCTTGGTTTGATCGGGACAATTGGTTTTTCAAGAGAATCTACACGGTTCGATGGCAATCTGGATCGGCACCATCATTTTGTATGTGCTAAATGTGGAATGACACGAGATTTTTACAGCGATAAACTTAATAACTTAATTTTACCCGAATCAGTTGCTGAATTCGGTACGGTTCAAACAGCCAATATTGAAGTAAAAGGAATTTGCAAAGAATGCGAATCTAAACTTAATTAATTTATCTACTAACAAACATTAGAGAGATATGGAAAACAATAAAAATCAAAACACATCTAATGATGTGAACAACGAAAGCAAGTGCCCATATCATAACGATACAAGTGCCGGCAGCGGTACTGCAAATCGTGATTGGTGGCCGAACAAGCTGAACCTCGATATTCTTCGTCAGCATTCATCCCTGTCGAATCCGATGGGAGAGGATT
>JAENZU010000232.1 GCA_016841125.1 Melioribacter sp.
TGCTGGTTGTTCCTGTAGTCAACTGTGTCCAGTTTGTACCGCCATCCGTTGTTCCCATCAGTCTGCCGCTAGAACCGCCTGCATATCCGTGGTTTTCATCGGCAAACATTGTTTCGTAAAAGTCGTGTGAAGTGCTTGTCCAGGGAACAGTTTGCTCAGTCCAGTTAGCTCCTGTGTCGGTTGTTTTGAACATTTTGTTATTACCGGTTCCGGCATACCAGGTACCTGCGGTAGGCATGGAGAACGAGTAAACTTGATATCCAAAATTGAAACCGAGATCAGCCCAATTTTGACCGCCGTTGGTAGTTTTAAGTATATAACCTAAGTTATCTGCAGTAGAGGTTGCGCCACCGCAAACATAACCGTTATTCGCATCTACAAACTGAATCTGTCTTTGTAGTTCATGGTAAACAAATTCGTATATAGGATTGAATGTAGTGCCTTGATCAATACTTTTTAAGGCAACACCATAATTACCGAACACGTAAACGGCATCAACAATATCAAGCGGGCTCTGAGCAAGAACTATCCCTCTTAATGATTCTGTGGAAAGATTAGTCTCCGTCCACGTTGTCCCGCCGTCGGTAGTTTTGTTAATATCTCCGCCGGAATCAACTACATAACCATTGAGCGCATCAGCGAATCTTATTCTGTAATTTCCGCTTGATCCAAAATCTGCTAATTCAGTCCAGGTAGCACCGGCATCAGTTGTGCCGAATACTTTATTACTGGAACATCCCAGGTATCCGGTATTTGCGTCGACAAAATCAATGTCATAAACCGAACTTGTAACAACTCCGCCGCTTAAGTCTACCCAAGTGGCTCCGTAATCTGTAGATTGACTGATTATTTGAGTTGAGCTGGCGGAAGAAGTACCAATATAAATATTATCTGCAGCAAGTACTTGAATTGAATAAAGAGTATTGGTCATAGGGGCTGTAACTGCAGCCCAAGTAGCGCCTGCATCGGTGGTTTTAAGAATTGTGCCTCCGGTTCCAACGACATAACCTGTATCAGCATCAGCAAATTCAACACCGTAAAGATGTTCTGTAGTCGGAGAATTTGCATCAGCCCACGTTGCACCGCCGTCTGTAGTTTTCATTAATAATCCATCATTACCTGCTACATAACCCACACTTGCTGAAGTGAAAAAGACTGATTCGATCTCCCTCCGGGAATCGTCAATCAGTTTGGATTCCCAAGTTGCTCCGCCATCACTTGTCATATGCACAACAGAAGCGCCTCCAACAGCCACAACAATGTTAGGTGTAACAGCAGTAGCATCATTGAATGTGTTTCCAACGGGTTTTGGATTCTGCCATTGCCATTCAAAGTTCTGCTGAGCATAGAGCGTAAACGCAGTGACAAGGATTAAAACAGTGACTAATTTTCTCATAAGTTCTCCTTTCTTGTGGGTGATTATTAATTCATGAAAAATATTGATATTAAATAATTAATACAATCGCATTGATAAAATATATTATTGACTACTCTTCATATCTAACAAGCAAAACTGCGATTAAACCAAAAATTCCTGTGAGTAGAATTACTATATAATCAATCCAAATAAATTTAAGTTTTATTTTTTTTCTCAAGTAGAGGATAACAGCAATTATTAAAGAGATAAAAATCCCTATCAGCGCACGGGTATCTGAAAATAGAAAATAGAAATTAATGAACGGTTCCTTTGCATCGATAATACTCAGGGTAAAGGGGAAAACCATTTTAGAAAACTTGCCTGCAGAAGTATTCTCACGACTGATCCATTCTTCATCATACTGATCAATTTTATTATATTCTCTATCGGTTACAACCATACGAATCATATCATCGGAGGAAAAAGTAAATGACCTGTACAATATATTTCCCCGCATCATCAACTCGTGCACCCTATAATCATAATCTTCAATTGGCGTGTTGATAAATTCATAGTCGTTATAACTGATTAGATATATTTTGCTCGCTTCCGAAACGAGTATTGCATAAAATTCTCTTCTCTCGTTCTCGGTTACAACAATGTACTTTACATTTACTCCGTTTGGACGGTTAACTTTCTTAAGATATGGTTTATTCTTTACTCGTTTTAAGTGAAATAAATCCCCTGCAGAATCAGTAATAAAATAACCTTCATCAAAAGGTTTTCTTGTAGTAGGATTACCAAATATTTTCGCGGCAGGAAATTTAAATCCTATATCGGTAAAAGCTTTAGAGAAAGTTTCACTTAAGTCCTCAACCACCTCATTAGATTCACAATTGATAAATTCGCACCTATTCTGCAGCCTGATAAATTCATCGGGCATTTCAAGTTTTGCCCTGCCAGATTTCGATTCGAGCAGCGGATAGAGTTGGATGAACGGTTCTTCTATTGCATCAGGTTTAATACGATAACTGAAATTGTTCCTTCTCAGTTCTTGAATATCGATTTCCATTCCGTCTAAAGAATCCGGCATTTTTCCGGTCATTACAATTTGACGGTAAAAAAAGAGCGGTTCTAATTCTTCGTATTCGTCACGCGTTAAAAGATTTCCTTCGTTATCCATTCTTACCATCGTTTTATCATCGAATTTACTAATGATAAAATCATGAATGACCGGACTATATAATACGAAAGGAGCTCGAATGTTTTTTTCAAAAATTTTCCAGTAAAAGTCCGGAACAAAGATTGCCAATACAAAGATTACAAAAAGTATAAGAATATTTCGTGAAGTTTTTACGAGCATTATTTTGTTCCTCTTTTAAATCTGTAACCGGATAGAAGTATTAATAAACTAAGTGAAAGAGCTATTATTGTGAAGACCGGGATGGCTTTATTAAATGAGTCGTAACCCATATAGTAATAAAACATGCTTACGAATGCGAATGCAATTACTCCGATTAATATTCTTCTAGCCCATCTGATCTCAATAAATAGAGCGGCAGCAATAAAATAGATAACAAAACCAGCCACTATCCAGGGCAGTACTGTATTGAGCAAGCTTACAAGTATTTCGTAGGGAAAATAAATCAACGTTACAAGGCTTAACCCAATCAGCAAAAAAGAATAAATGATAATCAGCAGTACCGTTCCAATCGCAACCATTGAAAGGAGCAGATTATTTTCTCTCATTGGTAAATGTAGATGGAGTTTTAATCTTTTATCTTGAATCTCAGGAAAATATTGAGCTATACCTACAATAAGTCCAATGAATGCGGGAAGAAATTGAAAGTCGCTATAGAATAAATATTTTTGAAAAATGATATAGTTCCAAACAGAGTTTGCTTTATTGAACTCAATTATCTGACCTAAATTCAGAAATATTTCGAAGACAATAAATACACCAAGGACTGCTCCACCTAAATATGTCCATCTGATCTTGAGCCACTCTTTATACATAATAGATGCAAACATTAAACCTCCTAATATTTACCTGTAATACCAATGAAAGCATCTTCCAGCGTCATAGGCATTTCCTTAATTTCAGAAAAATGAATTTGTTTTTGCCCGAGATATCTTTTTATTTGTTCTATCTCATCAAAAGAGTAGATCACAATTTTATTTTTGATCTGCTCAAAATTCTTTACAACATTATCTTTATGCATTTCAATCTTATCACCATTAACATTAAAAGAATATTTTCTGAACCTTTCTTTGAATTCGCTAATAGGCATTGAAAGGAGAACAGAATTATAATCCATTATTACGCAGTCATCCAGGAACCCTTCCAGGTCTTGAATAATATGTGAGGTAATAAAAATTGTTTTACTTTCAGATTTAGCATATTCTTCGAGATAGTCTAAAAAGAGTCTCCTGTAACCTGCATCCAAACCCATTGAATAGTCGTCGAGAATCAGCAGTTCAGAATCCTGAGCTAGCAGCAGCCCTAAAGCAACCTGGGATCTTTGTCCGCAAGACATTCTCGATATTTTCTGATCCTCGGTAACTTTCAGTTTTGCCATTAATTCGTAGTAGGGTTCTTTTTTCCACTTTGGATAAAATGCGGAATAGAATTTTTCAATCTGTTTGATATTCATGAAACTGTATTGTATGTGACCTTCAATCAGAAAGCCTACTTTTGCTTTTGTTTCCGGGGATAAATTATAAGAGTCCTCACCAAAAACATAACAGTGACCGGCTTTGGGTTTTAGAAATCCGTTTAGAATATTTATTGTAGTAGTTTTTCCGGTACCGTTTTTACCAAGCAACCCGAATATACTTCCTCTTTTAATATTAAAATTTAAATTTTCATAGACTAACTTTTTACCGTAGTAATGAGTTAAATTTTTTACTTCAACAACATTTTCCATATTCATTCCATTCTTAAAATATTAATTCAATTGTTCCAGCACATCTTGTGCAGATTTGACAACACCATCCGGTTTAGATTTAAATGGGTTTTTAACTGCTTTCTTTTCACCGCTTGTAAATGTAACGTGAAGTGTTTCCGAAGACAGATAAGCTTTCACACTATCCAATGAAGTTAATTCAGGGGAAAAAAAGATAAGCGCTTTCGGACCGTTATCCCAAGTGGTAGCTAGTCTTACAATACCGTCGTTGGTAGAAATATGACTCATCAAATAAGGGATCTGTCGTTTAAGCATCGGATGATCAGCTTCGGGCATCGGGTAAATGAGTACCGATAAATCAGACGGATTGTAAGCGGAATACTTATTGAATGACTGTGAAAAACCTTGGAACATATGCTTCTGATAATCATCGGCAGAAATTGATCCAATAATATCTCCGCTTTCTCTAATTCCAAATTTTAGATCGAGTTTTTCCACCCCGTCTTTTTTCTTAATTTCAATTTCATCTTTGAGGATTGCACTTTCTATCTCTTCCGGATTAGTTTTATCTGCTAGGTAGTAAATAGTTGTTTGAACAGGCTCACCGAATTCTGTTTCGAATCCGTAAACTCCTTTATCTTCTCTCAACGCGTAAACAAGACTAACAAAGTCGATATTATCAAAAAGTTTATCAATGCCTACTTTATATACAGTTAAACTATCGAAGTCGCCGGGTTTGAAATTTTGTATTCTCTGTTTTGAAGGTTTAAATATTGAAGCTTTAACATCGCGTTCTGTTAATTTATCGGCATCATAGAATATCCTAACTTCATGCGATGCAGCATAAGCATCAATTCCATAAATACCGGGGATGTCGTCAATCTGATTTTTTAATGACATTGCGCTGCCGAAACATTTTACATTTTTCAAATCACCCTGCTCATAAATTCCCATATTAGCAACGCTGTCGAAATTACCCCATCGTTCCGAAATGGTGCTCAGTTCAATATTATCAGCGAAGCCAAGACTTATTGCAATAAGAACTACAACGGCTATCGGAGCCAAATATTTAGTTGGCTTTTTATCGGCAACTTTCAGTGACTGTTTTATCGGGCATGAATAAACGCAGTCTGTGCAAAGATTGCAGTCAATGTGGTCTACTTTTTTATACTTTGTAAGTTCGATACCCTGCGGGCAATTCGCTTCACATATTCCGCACGAGGTGCATGTTTCCTGGTTACGATATATTTTTGTAGCCGGGGAAAGAAAGCTGCGTTTAAATATTACTTCGGTTAATAGACCAATCAGTGATATACCTGCCACAAGCCAGATGTAGCTGATATCGAATAACCATGTTTTAGTGATAATAAATAAAATAATAAATGCACCGACAGGTACTACATTGTAAAATATATTGCTGATTGCACCAAGCGGACATAGATACTTGCACCAGAATAATCTAAAAATTATTGATCCGATTATTGTTATTGCAACCGATATAATTGCAAACCATATAACTATATCAGCGTTGCCGAATAAGTTTGCTACTGCAAAATAAGGGTCATATTCTTTACAGAATAACTCACTTGAAGTCATCGTAAAATATAGAGTAACAAATAGCAGAATGTATTTTAATGATCTGAAGGGTCTGTCTAAAAAATTCGGCATCTCCATTCTGATTTTCATTTTTGCACCAAGTTTACCAAACCACTCGGTGATGGCACCAATTGGGCAAATATAACTGCAAAAAAGTTTTCCGAATATGATAACACCCACAAGTAAACCTATTCCTAATGCTATCTGGATCGAACTCATTTGACAGGACAGCGAACCCAAATTAAGATTACTCGCTA
>JAENZU010000233.1 GCA_016841125.1 Melioribacter sp.
CCCGCCCACCCGGCAAAATTGGAAAGGAATAATTCGAAAGTACATGCATAAAAATAAAAATAGTTTGTGCAGAAATTCAAGATTATTACTTGAGTTAAAAATTTGTATTGAAAATTGAAAAACCCTTCTTTATTTTGAGTTTAAGATTTTTATATCTCTATAACAAAAGTGTGGGCTCCCATGAAACGATTAACAATTTTATTTGTAATTTTAGTCTCTCTATCTATTAGTATTACCGCCCAGCAAAGTTCTGGTCAGGAAAATATTAAAGAAGCAATTTTAGATTACAACAATATTTCTTCTTTAATTTTTAATTATGGTTCAATCGGAGCTCCGAATAGATTATCAAATATTGCAGATTTTGCATGGCACGGGTTAGGATACATGTTCGAATTCGGACCGCTTGCCGCCGCAAAAGTAGTTGATGAAAATGAGGAACGAGTTAAATTGGTTTCTGATTCATTTATCCGCTCCAGCCCTTATCAGGGGGATTACTCCCCCGATTTAACTGAAAAATGGGGCTGGCTCCCGCGTGGCGGCTATGCAAATCCGAATGCGAATGTCATTGCAATCAGCAGTGATCCTTCTACTTGGCCCTCCGATTGGAGTGAATGGCCTGGGGAATTCGGACCGGGAGTAATAGTTGGTAATAATGAAGCTTATTATGTAATGGATGATTTTGGGAACAAAGAATTCAAATATTATCCTTTTCCTGCAGATACCACTAAACGCGGATTGGGCTTAAGTTCGGAAGTAAGAATTTACCAAATTGGCAGCAGTCTTTCAGATGCAGTAATTGTTAAGTATAAATTCGTGAATGAAAGTCCCAAAACTTTAGATTCTGTTTACTTTGGTTTCCATGGGGATCCGCATATCGGCGGAACCTCAGATTATTCTGACGATATCGTAAAATTATTCAAAGCTGCGTCGAGTTCAGGTAATCCCTTATTGAAATTTGCGGATAATACAGTATATCTATTTGATCAAGATGGTACCGGAATGGGCGGTTTACCCACAGGCTATTTTGCCATTAAATTTCTCGAAACTCCAGCGGACCTTGGCTTAACCTCTTTTCATTCTGCCCCCTACACACAGAGTTTTCCAAATGTACCGGCAAACGATGAATTAATGTATGATTGGCTTTCAGGAGGAATTGACACTTTAAATAATTATGGTATCCCTATGGATAACATAATTAATTTCGGAACCGGTCCATATTCTATGGCTCCGGGCGATACGATTAAACTATCGATTGCCATATTTCTTTCAGATGATTTTGAAGACATGAAAGATGATGCGATTAATATTTCGCTGCATTTTAACTGGCTGACTATTTCAGACACCCCCAACAGCAGTGGCGGAAACGAAAGTTATTCAATTGAACTAATTGACTTTCCTCAAAATTCAAAGCTGAGCGGAGTAGTCGATCTACAATGGAATTACACCGGGACCAATCTCGACGCTTCTATAGTAATTGAGTATTCCTCCAATTTTGGAGAAAGCTGGGTTCCGTTCGATATTACTTCAGCCACTGATCAAAGTTACTCATTTAATTCTGAATTGCTCGCTGACGGAATGAACTATGTTTTCAGAGTCGTAGCATTCAACGAAGACCAGCCAAATGAATATTATTATGATAATTCAAATCACAGAGTCGGTATTGATAATCCTTCGGTAAATGCGGTGCCGGAAGTTGTGTTCGGCTTTCCTCAGCCCAGTCCGCCGCTGACAACATCTCCACTTATATTCCAGTATTCTTTTGAAGATGCAGATAATCAGTCATGTAATGTAAAATTCGAATACTCTTATTTCGGAACTGATAATTTCGAAACTGTTTTTGATGAATTGAAACAAAGCGGCAATCACGTTTATTCATGGGATCTTCAAAATTTCCCCAATACTGATAACGGTGTTATGAGGCTTACGGTATCGGATGGAATTGACCAAACTGTTATTTACAAAAATGTAATTACCAACATTTATGAGGCGATGTACTTTGGTGATGATATTGATCATGTTTTAGGATTAGGTACACCTGAATTCAGAGTGGAAGTCACCGATCCTGCTCAACTTACTGATCATGAATATGAAGTAACATTTAATGTTGTAAGTGAAACCGAGAAATATTTTTCGCTTAAAGATATTAACTCGGGTAATACGCTTCTGAATGATTTCGAAATAAACAGTACTTTTTCAACTCCCGCGATCGACGGATTTAAACTTCGGATAAAAGATGTGGATTGGGGAATTGATACAAACCGGACGGGATTCACAAATCAACTGCCGGACTCACTCTACACAATTCTTGTTCCGTCTAGTCTTGGTGCACCTAAAATAAAAGTATCGGAAGATTGGTTCATTGTTTTTAATAGTATGGATACTAATTCTGCAGGAAATTATATATATCCCGCAGATACCGTATTAAGCCAAACTAACAGTGAGGTAGTTTGTCCATTTAAAGTTTTCAATTTACAGCAAAACGAAAGAACGAGTTATAGAATTAATGAGAGTATCCTAGCAACCCGAAACAATGGCAAATGGGATGTTGGCGAGGAGATAGTAATTCAACCACATGGCCACACCGGTGCAACAACAGTTATGGGAGTATTACTGAATTTTGAAGATAGTCCGCTGCCTCAAGATGGTGATACACTTTATATTTATACAGTAAAACCAATTGCTGTAGACGATGTTTATAGATTTACAACAAACAGTAATTTCATTGTGCAAGTTGAAGATGAAGAAATTCCCGATGAATTTGAATTATTTCAAAACTATCCGAATCCGTTTAACCCCACAACAAAAATAAAATTTTCAATCCCAACCTCTCCCCAAACCCCTCTCCTTAGTAAGGAGAGGGGCAGGGGTGAGGTCGTTAGATTAAAAATATATGATATTCTTGGCAGAGAGATTAGGACTTTAATAAATCAGTCTCTATCACCCGGGTTTCACGAAGTTGAGTTTAATGCATCGGGACTGCCAAGCGGAGTTTACTTTTATAGAATAAGTTATGCAGGAAAAAGTGTTACCAAAAAATTAATGCTGCTTAAGTAAAATCAAAAGAGGCTGTCTCAATAGGTTAATAAACCGTTGAAACGGTTATTATTAGCGGCATTTTTCACTCGTATTCCCACATTTGAAAATGTGGGTTAATACTAAAGAAGATTTTTAAGACAGCCTCTTAATTATATCTACTCACTTTAATTTTAAGGCGCTTTCTGCTCAATAGAAGCTTCCAGTTTTTTCAGCTCTTTAAGTTTTTGGTCTAACACTTCATTCTGAGCTTTGAGTATTTCAAGTTTTTTATCTATCTCTTTCTGGTATTCAGATTCGCTCCAGTAACCCCTTTCTTCAAAGTAGATTTTGAATAACCAGTTATGTTTAAGAGCTTCCATATTTTCGGCAAAGCCTTTGGCTCCGTCAACAGCAAGCTCAGTTGTTTTAACCAAATTATTGATCACAGTTTTAATCGAATCGTAAGCGCTTCTATCAGAAACCAGAGCGCCCAAAACACCTTCTCCTCTTTCAACCTTTGCTACCAGATCTTTAACCCCTATTATTGTGCTGTCAACACTCTGCAGAATATTGCTAACTCCGCCGCCTAATCCGATAACAAATTCACTAACTTCGTTCAATCTTGCGGTTATCTGATTTAAATTTGCATCTGCAGATTTTACAATTTTAACGGTACTTAAATAGAGTTCATCGTCATTTACTAGTTTACCTGCCGAACCTTCACCACGGTTAACTTTTGAAACAATTTCCGATAGATCTTTTGTAATATCGTTAAAATAGCTTATGGCGCTTTGTGTTTCCTCGATAACCTGTGCCATGCTCACGGGCGCTTTTGCTTTAATTGTGCCGCCGTCTCTTATAACTTCCTGATCTGGGGAGCCCGGCGTAATGCTTACAATTTTTTTCCCAACCAATCCTTCAGTTTCTATAAAAGCTTCGCTATCCAACCGGATAAACTGACGCAAATTATTTTCAATTCTCATCACCACTTCAACCCGGTCTTGTTTATCTTGGATAAGGGTAATGCTGCTGACCGCTCCGATATCCAAACCACTTAATCTAACTGGTGCGCCGGTACGCAGCCCTTCAACAGTTGGGAAATATGCTTTTACTTGTATAGTGTCAACAAATAGGGAATCTTTATTACCCACAAGAAAAATTGCCAGCACAAATAAAATGGTGCCGAGAAAAACAAACAGCCCCAAACGTGCTCCTTCAAAGTGCTTAAACATTTATGTCTCCGCTGCTCTTTATAATTTCGGTACTGAAAAAATTTTTAAGGAAAGGATCTTCGGAATCTGTGAGATTTTCGATCTTTCCTTCGTAACTAATTTTTGAATCTTTTAAGAAAATTGCTCTATCCGCAATAATTTTGGCACAAATCAAATCGTGTGTTACTACAATAGAAGTCATTTTAAGTTTAATCTGCAGTTCAAGTATTAACTCACTTATCTCTTTCGAAGTTATAGGATCTAAACCGGTAGTCGGTTCATCATAAAACATAATTTCAGGATCAGTGATTATTGAACGGGCTAAACCAATTCTTTTTCTCATACCGCCAGAAAGTTCTGATGGCATTTTGTCAATAGCATCAACAAGTGAAACATGTTCAAGAGTTTCAATGAGTTTCGGCTCAACATCATCTTTTAAACCCCTAACTCTTCTAAGGGTAAACTCAAGATTTTCACGTACTGTCATCGAATCGTATAAGGCTGCACCTTGAAAAAGAAACCCGGTCCGTTTTCTTAAAACATTTAATTCCTTTAAAGAAAGACTTGTAATATTTTTGTCATAAATAAAAATTTTGCCGGAGTCCGGTTTCATCAGCCCTATAATGCATTTGAGAAGGACGCTTTTTCCAGTACCGCTTCTTCCGAAAACAACAAGATTTTCACCCGCTTTTACATCAAGCGAAATATTATTAAAAATAATATTCTTCCCGAAGCTCTTGGTTAGGTTTTCTATTTTAATAATTACACCGTCGGCCATAACCATATAGTTACTTTTACTAAAACAGTATCAATTAATAATATTAAAAGAGAAGCCATAACAACCGAAGTTGTAGAAGCCTTACCAACTCCTTCAGTTCCTCCCTCAGTTGTAAATCCTTTAAACGCACCAACCATTCCAACAATGTACCCGAAAACAAATGTTTTGGCAATTCCGGGTATTAGATCACCAAACTCGATTGTACCTAGGACAGCATTTTTATAATATTCAAAACTCATAATATCGTTAATTATAACGCCAAGGTAACCGCCCAAAATGGACAGAAACACAACATAAATTGTTAAGATAGGCAGAATCATTGTTGTTGCTATCACGCGGGTAACAACCAAATACTTGAATGGATTTATGGCTGCAACTTCCATTGCGTCTATCTGTTCGGTTACTCTCATTGAACCAAGCTCTGCGCCGATACCTGAACTGACTCTTCCGGCAAAAATAAGAGCTGTTAGAACCGGTCCTAATTCCCTAACAACCGAAAGTGCAACTGTTCCGGGGAGGAAGTCAGTAGCTCCGAATCTTTTAAAAACCGGGAAACTTTGCATTGCCAAAACCAAGCCGATTATAATTCCCATAATACTTACTATCGGAAAAGTTTTCACCCCTAATTCGGTCATATGTTTTTTTATTTCACCAATCTCGTAGGGGGGTATAAATACCTGCTTGAGAAACTCCCAATTAAATATGGAAATTCCTGTTATCGTCACAAAGAAATTGTAAAACTTTTCCTGCAGTGATAAATATTTTTTATTTATTGGTTTCGGCAGATTCATTTAATTTCAGTAAGCATTTATTTAATATAGCAAAATAGTAAATAAGTGGTAATTTTTGAATCTATTTTACACAATTATAATATAGTATTCCGGATTATTTTACAGCAGCATCCTGCTCGCTCAAGTTTATGAAATTTTGCAACACCTTTTCTTATTTATTATGTTAATACCTGAATATGAATAATTAGGATTTTCTTAAATGACGAACAAACTCAACCCGAATAAATTAATAAATGAAAAAAGTCCCTATTTACTACAGCATGCATACAATCCTGTAGAGTGGTATCCCTGGGGAAGTGAAGCATTCGAAAAAGCAG
>JAENZU010000234.1 GCA_016841125.1 Melioribacter sp.
CAAATCCGCCAGCAATATTCCGATTACCAAAGCAATTAGAGTTAGTAATAAAGTCTCAGATAAAAATTGAGTAATGAGTGTTTTTCTGTCGGCGCCGATTACCTTTCTTATTCCAACTTCTTTAGCTCTGCGACTGTAGTATGCCGTTGTTAAGTTTATAAAATTTATTGATGCGATTAAGAGTATTAAAATTCCTACTGCAGAGAAAACATAAATATTTGTCATTATTCCAGCAGTGTATTCCAAGTGAATATCTTTTAAGGGCTGTAAATAGGCATCGTATTTTACATTTATTTGAGCAAGGTTCTCATTAATATATTTCCACATAAAATCCGGCAGCTTTGCTTCCAGGCTTTTGGGATCCGTGTTCTCCTTAAGTTTCACATACGTGAGATATTGATTACCCCCCTGCCAATCCATATAATTATTCGGATTTGTATAAAGTGTGGCAAACGAAATTAGTGCATTGAATTGTATCGTTGAATTCTGCGGCGGCGCTTCTACTATTCCCGAAACATTATAATCGTGCGACCCGTTGATATTTATAGTTTCCCCTAACGGATTGACATCACCAAAAAGTTTATGCGCCGTTTCTTCAGTTAATACAATTGAATACGGATTTGATAGTGATTTGTTTTTGTCACCGGCTACCACTTTGAATGAGAAGAAATTTAAAAATGTTGAGTCGGCATAAATTATATCCCTCACTTTAATCGGTTTGCTATCCGCAGTTAGATAACTTGATCGATTTGTGTTGAAGCGTGTATAACTGCCTACTTCCGGAAAATCTTGCTGCATCGCCGGACCAATTGGCGCGGTAAAAATTGGGGATTCACTTTCTAATTTTCCTTCATGAAATGTTTTTATACCAACTCTATATATCCGGTTGCCCTCTTCATGAAAGTTATCGAAACTATATTCGAAACTTAAATAGAGCATGATCAATATTACCGCGCCGATACTAAAAGCCAATCCGAATATATTGATGAAAGCGTAGGTTTTGTTCCTAAGCAAATTCCTAATGGCGATATTAAAATAATTTTTAAGCATCATCCCCCCGGTGACGTTATTGTTCCAGCCAGCCGTCTTTGAGATTTATAATTTCATTTCTGTATTCAGAATTTTCAATTGAATGCATAACTTGAATTATTATTATCTCTTCATTATTTAATTTATTCAACAATTTCATAATTATTCATTTCTCAGATTATCAACAGGATTAATTGAAGCAACTTTTTTGGTTTGCCAATAAATAACCGAACCGCCAAACAAGAATAAAATAGATACAGAAATAAAAATTTCCGCAAAGCCGATGCCTACGTACTGGAATTGCATTTGAGAAAGTGTAAAATCAAATAACAAATATGAAATTGGGACACCAATTACTGTCGCTATAAGAAGCAGAGTTGCAAAGCTCTTGCTCAACAACCATATCAAGTTACCTTCCGAAGCCCCTAAAATTTTTCTGATCCCAATCTCTTTAATACGATTTCGAGTAGTAAACACAACCATTCCCAATAATCCCAAACAAGATATTACTATAACAAGCAGTCCCTGAAAGGCTAATACTTTTATAGCTATTTCATACATATCAAATGCTTCTTCTAAATAGTGCTCCAAAAATTTTGCCTCGAATGGTGTTGAGCTTGCACTATTCCAAACTTGCTCAAGATTTTTTCGGCTCTCTGAAATATCATCAAATTCAAGCGAAAGAAATGCATACCTGTATTTATCCGGATCGAACCGAATCAAAAGCGGTTTGATTTCTTTTTCCATTGGAGTAATATTAAAATCTTCAACAACACCAATTATAGTAGCGGTTTTGCCTTCACTTGTTAAAATTTTGTCTTTCTCATTTCCATCAGAATTGAATCGGTTAAATTCTTTTTCGAACTGTCTATTTACCAAAACAAACTCGTTGAGCTTTGGCGAATTAGTATTAAAACCGCTCCCCTTAAGCAGATCTATTCCGAAGTTTTCCAAATAATTTTCATCAATAAATATTTCCTGCACCTTTATCGAATCATTATTTTCAAAACTCTTAACTATGGTCTCCGAACCTCCCCAATTGCCGGGGATGGTTGACGAGAACGAAACGGATTGAACTCCCGATTGATTTTTAAACTCGTGCTCTAAAATATTATAGCTTACATCGGCTAACGGGGTAACTAAAATGTTTTTTTTATTGAACCCCATTTCAAAATTTAGCGCATGCTTATATTGTTTCATAAAAGCAAAAATGCCAATTAAGAATCCGATCGAAAGTGCAAACTGAATTACAACTAATGCTTTTCGCAAATTAAGTGCACCGAATGAACCCGGTTTGACTTTTGAGGCGAGAGACTCTAACGGCTTCTGTCTGGAAAAATATATTGCCGGAATTATACCAGCAATGAGTGAAGTGATAACCGCAAGTAATATAGCCAAGAAATAACTGGTAAATGTAATATCAATAATTTTAAGACGTGATGCCGGAGCCAGCATCATTAAAAATTCATCTTTAATAAATTCGACGATCAACAAAGAACCGAGTGAGGCGATTATAGAAAGTATGAATGTTTCAGCGATGAACTGTGCAGCTATCTGTTTTTTGCTGCCGCCTAAAATTTTTCTAATTCCAATTTCTCTGCCTCTGTCAAGTGAACGCGCAATAGATAAATTTATATAGTTAAAACAGGCAGGGAATAATATCAATAAAGTTATACTTAGGAATATCATTGAATCGAGCAGCGGGTATGAAGGACCTATCGTCATCGCCATTTGTTTTCCCATCACAATATCGTCGATATTCTGTAGATCAAATGACAACGAAATATTTTCGTTTTGCGGAATTATATCATCCGCAATTGCATCCAATTGATTTTTAACGGAAGCAATACCTTTTTCATTCTTGATTAAGAGATAAACATACTCGGGGTTTTTCAAATCCCAATTCCAACTTTCATTTTTTAAAAACCCTTTATTTTTCAAAGAAGAAATAGTGGAATATGAACCAAGAGTTTCGAAGGATAAATGCGAGTTGCCGGCTGGTTCTTTAATAATACCGCTAACGGTGAAATCACCAAATTTTGTATTTATTGTTTCTCCAAATGCATTTTTCTTTCCAAATATTTTATGAGCAGCTTTTTCGGTAAGTACAATATTGTATGGATCTGTTAAAGCAGTTTTAGGATTACCTGAAAGAAACTTATAATTAAAGACACTGAAAAAATTTGAATCTGCAAAGTACCCGCTTAATGATATTTCCTTTTTTGTATAAGTTACGTCACCGCTGAAACCACTGTTGATTCTTGTAACTTTTTCAATCGATTGGTTAGCCTCTAAAACGTTTGCGATTTCCGGAAAAGTAATTGCCCAAAATATTCTTCCATCCGGATTTGATTCTTCTGTGTAAACTCTGTAAATGTTGTCTTTGTTTTTTTGAAAGTCATCAAATTTGACAACATTCTCAAAAACTACCAGAATCAACAATGTTACTGACATTCCGATAGATAAGCCAACTATATTAAGAAGAGAA
Source organism: Melioribacter sp. (assembly GCA_016841125.1). Taxonomy (GTDB): domain Bacteria; phylum Bacteroidota; class Ignavibacteria; order Ignavibacteriales; family Melioribacteraceae; genus JAENZU01. The sequence goes on from JAENZU010000234.1 coordinate 3,518, forward strand.
AACAACTTGTGTTTGGATAAATTTCTAAATCCGGTTTTGAAATAATTTTTTAACATTTATAAGACCTTTCTAACTTCAGTTATTGTTATTCGATGAATGTGTACTTACTCATTCTTCAAACTATCAACTGGATTTGCAAGAGCTGCTTTTACTGATTGAAAACTAACGGTTACTAGAGCAATAAGGAGAGCAATAAATCCTCCCATAAGAAAAAGCCAATAATTCATTTCAATATGATATGCAAAGTTTTGAAGCCATTTGCTAATACCATAAAAAGCAATTGGCCACGCAATAATATTTGCAATCAACACCCATTTTGTAAAATCTTTGACTAATAAAATTAAGATACGAGGAGTGGAAGCACCGAGAACTTTTCTAATTCCTATCTCTTTTGTACGGCTTTTCATCGTAAATATTGCAAGTCCCAAAAGCCCCATGGATGAGATAAATATTGAAAGGAATGTTAAATATCCCATTAGTTGAAATGTGTTTTTATCACTTTGGTAGAGATTTTCAAGTTTATCATCCAAGAAATGAAATTCAAATATTTCATCCGGATAAAAATTGCTGCAAATAGCTTGTAGTTTATTAATTGTGGTTTCTGCGTTTGAAGGATTTACTTTTACAATTAATCGAGAGCATTCGCTATAATCAATTAAAAAAGCTGTTGGACGTACGCGCCCATACAGCGATTCAAAATTTATATCGTCTGTAACACCAACAATTGTCCTGTTGGATTTAGGCCAGTCACATTTAATGGATTGTCCAATAGGATTACCCTTAAGCATTAATTCCTTTACGGCAGATTCGTTTAGTATTATTGCATTATCTATATCAGTTGTAAGCTGGGTTGAAAAAACACGTCCCTTCACAGGTTCAATTCCAAGCGTCTCGAAATAATCTTGATGTACATGAATAAGTGCTATTGAAGTTGGTTTAGCTTCTCCTTCTGGTATTAAATTTCCGAAGTTAGTGGTAGTATTTGAAGGAACACGTGAACCGGAAGAAACGCTTGCAACAATAGATTCTTTAAGAAGTGCCGCTTTTAGAGCATTGTATTTTTCAACATTATCAAATGAATTATTTAGCTTTGATACTAGTACTAATTCTTTGTCAAACCCTAACTTCTTATTCTGAAGATAATCGATTTGACTAAACATAAAAAGTGCAGAACAGATTAAAACAATTACTATTGTGAACTGAACTCCAACAAGTAGTGTTCTAAAATTAATTTTTGATTTACTAGTGAAAGAATTTGCCTTAAGTGTTTGTATTGGTTCAAGCTTAGACAGAAAAAATGCCGGGTAAAATCCAGCAATAAAACTTGTTCCAACAAGAAAAACCAAAACGCCCACAATGTTTTTTAGTGTAATTAATGCGGTGAAAGAGAGAACTTTTCCTGTGAGGGTTTCAAAAATTGGCAAGCTCAATTGCACAAAAACAAGTGATATAATAAACGCGATAAATAGGACCAAAAATGATTCCCCTACAAATTGGAAAGCAAGTTGATTTCGTGTGGCACCAATTACTTTTTTAATTCCAATTTCTTTCATTCGAGTTGTAGCGTTGGCTGTTAGAAGATTTATATAATTGACGCAAGCTATTAACAATATAAGAATCCCAATTGCTGAAAATATCAACACATATGTGATGCTGTTCTGTGGTTGGATATCATTTTTTATATGTGCAGAATGGAGGTGAATATCTTTCAAACTTTGTAATGAATATTTTGGGAAGTTGGGATTATACGATTTGTAAAAAGGTTGAATTAAATTTTCGCATTTTTCCTCAAAAGTGGATTTTGAGAAACCTTCTTGTAGTTCGAAATAAACTAGAAAATTTTGCCATCCCCAATTTTCCATTAAAGAACCAAAAACTTTATCTGCACCAGAAAGTGTTAAAATTATATCATATCGAAAATGGGAGTTTTGAGGCATATCTTTCATTACTCCTGTAATTGTATAGTCGTTCTCGCCACCCAATTTTAATACTTTTCCAATGGGGTTTTCATCAGCAAAATATTTTCGAGCTAATGTTTCGGAAATCACAGTTGTAAAAGGTTTATCTAATGCTGTTTCCTTATCTCCAGAGACAAACTGAAATGAAAACAATCGGAATATTGCGGGGTCAGCAAAAGGTATGTTTTTTTCTTTAAATTTTTCATTACCATATTCAATAATTTCACTGTCCATTGGAAAAATTCGCACAAAATCTTTTATTTCAGGTAAATTGTCTGCTAATTCTTTTGCAACTTGTGGCGCATGATATGCGTGTTCAGGTTGAGTTAACCTGTAAATATTATCAGCATTTTTGTTAAACTGATCATAACTTAACTCGTTCTGAACGTACAATAAAAGTAGTGCACATACTGCTAATCCAAGTGCAAGACCAAATACACTTATGAATGTGTATGCTTTGTTTTTCTTAAGATTACGATAGGCAACTTTAAAATAATTTTTAAACATAATTTTTCCCTATTAGTATTTTATTCATTTCTTAACGAATCAATGGGATTTGAATAAGCTGCCTTAAGTGCATGATAACTAACTGTTGTAACTGCAATTGCTAAAGAAAT
>JAENZU010000235.1:0-4340 GCA_016841125.1 Melioribacter sp.
TTTTCCCCCTTTTCTTTAGTATTGTATCATCCATATGAGAATATATTCTAGTATCTTCACTTCTAGTATCTTCGTCAAGTTTGTTTTTGATTAACGCTTTTCTGACAACCGAGAACAGATAATCTATATTTGTACGATCACCTTGGAATAAACGATAAACCGAAGACCAGTCGACAAACTGTTGCCCTGATGATGTTATCATTCCGCTTAAAGTATGTTTGCCCAAACAATTAAGTAATCCATAAGCTAGGTCGTGCATTCGAATAGCGCTACGTGATTGCTTGAATGCCGGACTACATTCTCTTATCAAATTATCAAATTCTTCTATTAAGGTTGATTGTTCAGTTTTTTTTTACTCGAACTATCTTGATTGGAGGTTCGTTTGAGAACCAGTTTATTTTTGTTCTCAACAATCCATTCAACAATTTCTCCTTTGTTGAACTCCATGGCTTGAGCAACAGCAGAAGGAAAATTGATATACCATTGTTCGCTCTTGGCTCTTTTAATAAGCTGAATCTTAGTGGGGAATCCCATGTATACCTCTAGTTATATGACTAGATACTAAAATCGATAAAAAAATGCGTAATTGCAAACCTTTTACACATTTTTATTCTCTATCTAGTTAAATGCCAAACTCGAGGCCCCTCTCCTTAGTAAGGAGAGGGGTTTGGGGAGAGGTCGGGATTCTATATTTTATTTTGGTTGATGGGTTGAACGGATTCGGGAAATTATTTCCTAAAAAATACTCATCCGGTATAGTTTTTTTTTTGATCCTCTACACTTACAATTGTTCCGTATTGTTTTCCGTTTATTATTGCACCAATTAAATCGGCGTTTGGGGATTCCTGGTTATATGAGTACATTCCAATACTTTCAATTATTGTTTCTCCCCAGTAGATATCAAGAATTTCTGTATTCCTACTTAATAGAGTGTCATTATCAACTTTTACCCAAAACCAGTCCTTAGTCAACCCTGTCTTTAAACCAGGATAAAATAGAAAAAAGTGATTGCTATTAAAATAGGAATACTTGTAAGTATCATATAAAGAGAAGAAAGGTAATTCCAAACTATCAAGCGGCAGCTCCTCAAGCGTATCTCCGTTTTCATTAACGTCTTGAAAATCGAGCATAAATGAATTGCCGCTAAGCGTATCGTTTCTTTCCCATGATATAAAATTCTTTGTCTCTGGTCTGAAATCAACTTGAAGAGATATTTTCTTGAAGTACTGTTTACCCTTTATTATGCTGTCCTTAACTACTTCAGTAGTTACATACCAAGAAGAGCCGCCGCCGTCGTTCTGAAAAAAGTACTGCCATACGTTACCAACATGGAGCGGGTTCCAGTCCCTTTTTTTACTGTAGTACCTATCCTTAAATTCTTGGGGAGGATCGCTAATAGGAAGTACATTAAAAGGTGCTTGCGCATAAGAAAATGAACAGATAAACAAATAAAATATAAAGTAACGGAGTCTCATATTTTCCCCTAGTTAGTTTATTCTCGATATTTCTCATAATTTAATTTTTCATTGTTTACAACTGCTACATGCTTTCAGGCATTTTATTTGTGCCGCAGCCACGGTTCAAAATTAGATTTTAGAATCCGGATGTGCAAGAGAAAATGGTGCTGAGAAAAAGAATGGTGTACAAAGACCGGGATATTGTTTATTCATCAACTTACAGCTGTGGCTTCCTTGAAAGATATCTCTTATTACAGTCATTTTTAATTAAAGCTGCTATTAAAATATTTTTGTTTTGAACATCATGATACTTGTTGATTTAACAATTAAGATTCGGTACTTTCAAAATAGTTATCATATCCAATTATTGAGATATTGCTTATCCCAATTAGTGCATTCAACATTTTACATCTATTCCGGTAAAATTAATTATAGGTGAACCGATGAAAGCCCTTCAAATTATTTTGTTAATATTTATTGTTTTTTCAAATCACTATTCGCAAATACCAAATACAATTGCTTTTCAAGGTGTACTCTCGGATACCTCAGGCAATGTGAAGCCTGACGGTGCATATCAAATTCACTTCAATCTTTATGATGATAGTCTTGCGTTGAATTCTATCTGGGGTGAAACCCAAAATTTACATGTCGATGACGGAGTTGTTTATGCGCGGCTTGGTTCACAAAATCAATTTACAAATTCTGTTGAGTTCAATAAGCAGTATTGGTTGGGGATTACCCTCGACAATGAAAATGAAATGCTGCCCAGAATTCCATTGAACGCAGTACCCTACAGCATCAGATCGGCTAAATCAGATACGGCTGATTACGCATACGATTCTCCCGCTAACACCAGTTGGGAGATTTCCGGGAATGACATCTTCCGGTTAAACGGCAGACTCGGTTTAGGCACGTTTCCGGCTGGCGCCGACTTTCATATAAAATCTGCCGCAACAGCTTTGCGTATCGATCTGAATCAGCAGCAGGATTATGAGCAAGGATTTATTATTTCGACCTACCGTGAGTGGAGCAAAAATTTGTCTTTTCTTTTAAATGATGAAGAACAAGCTGCCGTTTACGGAAACGGTTCTGCTTATATTTTGGGAAGATTATCTATTGGTTCAACTCCCAAGTGGGGTATGCTGAATGTTACATCTGTAGGTACGGGCTTGCAATTAGATCTTAATCACGAGGGAAATTTTCAATACGGAATTGTTGCCAATACAAATAACGGAACTACAAAAGGATTTGTGCTTCGGAAAAATGATTCCGACAAAGTTGTTTTTTACGGAGATGGAAGTGCCTTCATCCAAGGAAGGGTAGGCATAGGCTCTGCAGTGCCGGCTGATTTTGCTCTTGCGGTTGACGGTAAAATTAAAACTAAAGAAGTGCTGGTAACTTTGGATAATTGGCCGGATTATGTTTTTAGTGAGGGTTACAATCTTTCACCGATAAACGAGGTTAAGAATTTTATTGATCAAAATAATCACTTACCCGGAATGCCGACAGCCGAGGAAGTAGAAATGAATGGTGCCTCACTTGGTGATGTTCAAAAGAGACTGCTTGAAAAGGTTGAAGAACTTACTCTTTATTTGATTGAACAAAATGAACGACTGGAAAATTTAGAAAGAGAAAATGAATTACTAATTTCCAAACTCAGCACTTTGGAAAAGTAAACATGAGAAAATTAATTAAATTATCAGTGATGCTGATTTTACTATCGTCACTCTCTGCTCAAAATACTAACATTGAATTAAAGTGGGAAAAATATTTTACTGCAGATGAAAATAAAGTAATTGGTATTTGGGCGCACGGTGAACGTGCTTCAAATATCAGACTGCTGAAAGATCTAAAATACAAGTGGGGTTTTAATTATATTGTTTCGATACCGACCGACAATCCGCCGTGGCTTCAAAATGTGATGGAAGCCGGATTTGATTCGAACCATGTTATGATGCAGATACAGCCCACCGGTGAACTTACTTACGATAAAATTGTTAACTACCTGCGTGTATGGGGTTATTACATTGATGAACCCGCCGACCGGGGATACTCGGAAAGTTTTATGGCTGCAGCCAGAAATGCAGTACAGGCGTACTCGCCCAATTCGAAATTTGTGATCAGCGGTTATAAAAGGAACGATCTATTCAAACACTACGCAAACAATTACAGCGATCTTGTTTATTTCAGTTCCTATAAACATTGGTGGAAAATATTCGGGATATGGACATCATGCTGCCCGGTTGATACGGATCAGCGACCCGATTGGAGTAACATGCAGAGTTTATTCAGCGGAAAATTTAATGCGACTTGGATCGGCGCACATCAGGATATGTCCGAATACCCCAATTTACTTGGGCATGCTAAGAATTTAGGATTGAACGGTGTTTGGTTTTATCAAGTAGAGGAACCGGATCATGATTTCGGAAACACACTTCAGTTCTGCGAAGCCGCCGCTGCAAATGGTTTTATGACAACCGAATTTCAGCAAGTGAGGAATAAAGATTCCGACGGTCAATTGGTGAGCAGACAGTTTGTAGGACCGATGTATTCAGTGCCGCCTAATTCATTCAATCACAACGAATTAATATTTGAGGATACTATAATTAATAATAACCGGATAGACGATTACTACGCAGAAAATCTGATACGAGCCGGGGGAGATTTTAGTTTCACTCTGCCCGCCGGAAACACAGCATCCTTCAACAGCAGCGGTGCAATCGAATTGAAACCGGGTTTTCACGCAGATTATGGAAGCGAATTCAGAGCTTACATTGAGCAGCCGGAGTAATGAAAATTTCAATTAAAATATATTGCCTGGTTTTAATTTTTGTACTGCAATTCAATTTTGCGCAGCAAACGAAAATTCGATCGGTTCATATT
>JAENZU010000235.1:4350-6075 GCA_016841125.1 Melioribacter sp.
AATTCTGCTTTTGGAAATATAAATTCTGCAGTCTCAAATTTTAAATCTACGGTAGGGCATCCCTTTAACGGTAAAGCGGAAAGTGAATCCACAAATTTCACTACAAGCTTTATCGGTCATTCGCCTAACGCAAATATCTCATCCATAATAAATTTAATGACCGGCTGGAATTTGGTTTCGGTTCCTCTTAATAGCAGCAGCATGTTAACCGATTCAATTTTTGCTTCCGCATCTTCTCTTATTTATACGTTTACAAATACTTACACCTCTGCATCAACCGTGGAAACAGGCAGAGGATACTGGATTAAATATGATAGTCTGGAATTTATTGATATGATTGGCATCGAAGTTAATCATGCCGTTCAAGTAAACGAAGGCTGGAACTTGATCGGTCCTTTTAATAAAATCGTTAACATTTCTGAAGTTATGAGCGTACCGGCTGGAATAATCTCCTCTCAATTTTATACTTTTGGCGGTTCATATTTCCAGGTTAATACATTGGAACCGGGGCGTGGATACTGGGTTAAGTCTGTTTCAGCAGGGGAATTGAACTACAGTTCTTTAAATTCCGCTGCAAAACTTAATACGGTTTTTGATTTACGCAAAAGTAATTTCCGGCTGGAAATTGAAAATAAAAATTCGACTTCGAAAATTTATTTAATCGATCAGCCGGTTGAGATTTCTCAATTTGAATTACCTCCGAAATTTGAGGGAAGCTATTTGGATGTTCGTTTTACAAATAATTCGTACGCAGATATTCTTAGTAGAGATGGGAATGCATTTTCGGTCGACTCCAAATCTTATCCAATTAAAATTAGGTATTACGGAAAAGAGAAAGTTCTTTTGGAAATTATTAGCGGTCCCGAAATTGTAACTTCAATATTAGAGCCGGGTTCCGAAATTGAAATAAACGACGCTTCCGCAAAATTATTTAATTTGAAAATTTTAGAATTACCTGGCACGTTTGCACTTTATCAGAATTACCCGAACCCGTTTAATCCGTTAACCAATATTCAATTTGATCTACCCGAAACCGGAAATGTGAAAATGATAGTTTATGATGTGATAGGCAGGGAAGTGAGTAAACTTGCGGAGGGTAAGTTTGATGCGGGCAGTCATAAAATTCAATTCGGCAATGCCAGCGTTCCTTCGGGCGTTTATTTTTACCGATTAAACTTTGAATCCGCAGCGGGTAAAGTTTTCACTGAAACCAAAAAACTTTTGATGATGAAGTGAGTGAAAAATGTATGGTTAAATTGTTAAAAAACTTCCCCTCCTTGGAGAGCCTGTCCCGATTTATCGGGAGGAATTGAAGTTTGCCCGCCATTTTATTGAACGGGGGGTGGGTTCTTTTTGATAACCAATTATCCAGAGGTTTTTGCCGGTCAAAATCAAATCCGAGAATTTGTTTTTTCTGAGATGCTGCCAGAGCAATATTTCGGAAAAGACTTAATAGGTGGATAATAATTTACTTTTGTCAGAAATGAAATATTGTTTACAATTCCGAACTCATCAAGATTTTTTTCTCCTCGAACCAGACTGTATCCATCATCAAGTATATCCCATAAAGAAGGACATGGATTGATTTGCCCAATTTGACATTTGATAGTAAATAATACTATGATTAGAAAAGAAATTTTTGTTTTCATTTTGTTAATCCTTGATTTATCTTTTTAGCATAATGAGTTTCGCTTTTACTAAATCAGTACCTACAACAACAACTAG
>JAENZU010000236.1 GCA_016841125.1 Melioribacter sp.
AAAGAAATCGTTCGATCGGTCCTTGAATTAAGGTTAGGGGAGTGCGGAATTCGTGTGAAATGTTCGCAAAGAAATTGGATTTCATCTGATCAACTTCTTTCAATTTCTGCGTTTCGAACTCTTTCATTTTCAATTCGTTTTTGATATGCAGTCTGCGAACCTGAGTTATCCAAATTGCGGCAAGCGTTAATAGTATCAGTATTCCGTAAAGTGTGTAAGCCCACCATGTAAGCCACCAGGGCGGATGAATGATTATCTGCAGAGATGCCGGTGTGTTTGCCCATATTCCGTCGGGATTTGAGCCGAGTACTTTAAAAGTATATTTACCGTGAGATAGATTCACAAATTTCGCAGTTCGGTCAGTTCCGGCATCGTGCCAGTCTACATCATAATTTTCCAATATATATTTGTAACGGTTTTCTTCAGGACGTGTATAATGCAGAGCCGCAAACTCAAGGTCGATATCGTTTTGATAATGTTCCAATTCAATTGTTTTAACTAAATTAATTGGAGTGGGGGAGGGATTCGATCTTTGAATCTTTAATGATTTATCGTAAAAATTGAAATCGGTTATAACCATTTTAGGCGGGGTGGGATTGGGCAAAACGCCATCGGATGAAAATTTTATTAGTATGTCCTCCGTTGAAAGGAATATCTCATCGGTTGCGCGAATATAAAATGCATTGATGAAAGAATTATTGCCGATATTGAATTCATAGTATCTTTCGAACTCGCCGAAAGGATTGAACTTAATTAAATGCTTTGGTGATCTGCAGAATATATTTCCCGATTTATCTTCAAAGAAATTTCTGATCCAGTCGGTCGTGGGAAGTCCATCCTGTTCAAGGAATTTTTTTGCTTCTTTTGTTTGAACATTATACCGGATGATCCCACCCTGCCGTGTTGCCAGCCAGAGTCTGTTTTTACTGTCGAACATCATTCCGGTTGTGTTGAAGTGACCGCCGAATTCATCAAAGCTTATTCTTTCAAATCTACCTTCATCCTCAATGAATTTATTGAGCGTTCGGTCGTAACTGGCAACCCAAATTGTGCCGGATGTATCGACCGCCATTTTGTTTATCTCTTCGGGATCATCTTTTTTACTATTTGGACCAGCAACAGGAAAGTGCGTAATTTTCTTTGTGTTAACATCAACTTTGTGAAGCCCGCCTCCGTAAGTGCTTATCCAGACATTCCCTTTTTTGTCAGCATACTCTCCTGTAAAATATGGATTGTAAAAACCGTTTTCGTCATTCGTTTGAAAGTAGCATCTCGTATTTCCGTTACCGGGATTAAACTCCCAAACTATCTCTCCCCATCCGCCGTTCAACCAGAGGTTGCCGTTTGTATCTTCAACTATTCCGCGAATGTCTAATCTTCTATTGCAGGCGCCGGTTAGGTTTACATTCACACGTTTAAATTTCCCGTTTTGCGGATCGTAATTGTAAAGTCCGCCCGAAGTGCCGATCCATATTTTATCATCGGATTCATGAACTGAGTAGATCGGTGCTGTCGGCAGTCCGTATTTTTCACCCCTCGCATAATAGTACTGCTCAATTTGATTTACCGATGGATCGATGCGTGTCAATCCTTTTTGAAATACCGGCAGCCAGATGGTACCCGAGTTATCTTCAAATATATTGTGGAAGTATGCGCCGTCCATCAGACTAGTTGCAACAATCTTGCTGTGTGAGTAGCGTTCAAAAGATTTTGTTTGGATGTCGAATTTTAAAAGTCCGCCTGCACCTGCTCCCTGAGTACCTGCCCATAATCTGCCCTGGCTGTCTAACAGAATTGATAAAACATTATTTGTGCCGTAGCGCTTGAACTCGCTTTCGCGATAACGGTAAAACTCAAAAGTTTGTGTATTATCGTCATAGTGTGCAAGACAGTTTCCGTATGTACCTATCCAGTAGCTTTTTTCATCTTCTTGTGTGATGCAGAAAAAATTATTATTCCTATTGTATTTTTTACTTGGTACTGCCTGAATCACTTCAATTTTTTTATCTCTTATTTTCAGCAGTCCGTTGCGTGTGCAAGCCCAGAGATTTTTATATGAATCCTCAAATAAACCAAAAACTATGTATGTTTCCGCGTGATCTTTTTCTTTGAGTGAGTGAAAAATTATTTCGGGATTTTGATCTTCTAATTCATCGATCTCAACATAGTTGAGCCATCCTCTGTAATTGCCGAACCACATTGTGCCTTCGGAATCCTCTGTTATTGCAAACACTCCCTGCCCGTGCAGTGCTGTATCTACAGTATCGTTTGCTTTGTATGTAATCACCGTATCACGATTTCTGATATACCGGTTCAGGTAACCATTAGCACCTGCCCAGATATCGCCCCGCGAATCTTCGTAGACAGTTCTTATCCAATCTTTACTCAACCCGATCTGCTCTTTATCGCCCGATCTGTAAGTGGTGAATTCGTAACCGTCATATTTAACTAAACCCAGGCGAGTGCCGATCCAAATGAAACCGAGATGATCCTGAATTATCCACTCTGCACCGTCGTCCGGCAGCCCGTCATCCATTGTAATATGGCTGAATATTAGTTCACTTTGCGCGTAGATTTGTAGAATTGAAAATATTATAACGAGAAAAGTAGTGAGCACTTTCACAATTTTCATTTGAATCCCTAAATATTTAGTAAAAACTTTCTGCTGTATTGTAAGTCTTTACTATGGGAGAAGCTCACTATTTGTAGGTTAGGAAAATCAGAACCGCAGTCTCTCTGTTTCCCTCATTGTAAGTAGTTGAAGGTACCCATAAATGAAAAAAATGTCAACCTATTCAATTATTAATTATCATTCAAAATTCAATAAAAAATCACACGAAAAACGTAAAGTATCCCCCTGAGAGCACAGAGAAAAATTTAAATTTTGGCTTTAGTTTCTGACTCACGGCTACAACCCGAAACCTTAGCTCAATGCTTCCTCATCCTTTCGGGATTATTGTTACTAGTTTTTCCTCTCAGGTCTCTATTATTTCTTTTCAACTTAAAGATCGAAAAAGAATTCTAGGCAGGTCTCAATAGATAAATACATTTTAGATTTCTATTACTCAAAGTATTAAATCGAAATTGAGAATTACTAACCTCTCCCATAATCCCTTTCCTTAGTAAGGAGAGGGGAAACAGGGTGAGGTTGTTTTTTGCAAATGACAAAACACTCAGATAAAAGTAGAGACTTGATTTATCAAGTCTCAGAGAAATAATAGAACTAAAGAATAATTCTTGCTGTTGTATTTTTCTATTTAACCTTTTTATTTTTGCAAAATGAATTTTATCAAAAATATACGCAGTAAGATAGGTGAATATTATCCGTCGGAGATATCGTTTTTATTCATTCTGCTTTTGATGGTTTTATTTCTTTTCTTTTTTATCGAAATCTCTGACTCGGTAGTTGAGGGTGAAACCTATTCGATGGATAAAAAGATTTTAATGCTATTGCGTGATGACGCAGATCCTGCAAAGCCTCTCGGACCCGAGCGGCTGCCGCATGTTGTTCGAGATATAACCGCTCTCGGAAGTAGTGTAGTTTTAACACTCATCACAATTTTTGCAGCCATGTATCTTTATCTGAGAAAAGAAAAGCGTTCGGTTATCTATGTCTTGTCTGCTTCAATAGGGGGAGCGATATTAGTGCAAATATTAAAATTTCTTTTTGCAAGAGAGCGTCCCGAAATTGTAGAGCATTTGGTTTCAGAAATCTCAATGAGTTTCCCGAGCGGACACAGCGCAATGTCCGCAGTAATTTATCTATCCCTTGCGGTTTTAATTTCGAGAGTTGAGAAATCGCATATTTTGAAAGTGTATATAGTCTCTTTCGCTCTAATAATAACGTTCGTGGTCGGAATAAGTAGAGTTTATCTCGGCGTTCATTATCCGACCGATGTTTTAGCCGGTTGGTCGATCGGTCTGTTTTGGGCTCTCTTCTGCTGGTTTTTCACATCTTTTCTAGAAAAGAGAAGTTTGGATTAGTCAGCTAAACGATCCTCGTTGGGGCGGTCTAAAAAATGTAATTCTGTACTTGATCCGGAATCTCAACCATTGAATTTAGATTATAGCTCAAAACTTGCCCGTCGTTTTTGTGGTGAAACCCGGAGCCCAAAACCCAAAACTCACAACCCAAAACTCACAGCTCACAACTCATTACTCAAAGCTCTTTCACTCCTTCGGAGTTTAATTGATAATTCACTTTAGTTACAAAAATATCATCCCTTCGGGATTGTGAACTCTGTTTTCTGTTCATTATTGGATATTGTATTTTCATGATTCAAAAAGAACATCACGCAGAGATCGCGAAGAAATTCAAAGATCGCGGAAAAAAAGTTTATAAAAATTTAATGTAGAGTCTTGATTTATCAAGACTTAAGATGCTATCTTTATATTCTCTTTCTCCTTTCTCCTTTCTCCTTTCTCCTTTCTCCTTTCTCCGTCTTCCGTTTTTTGCTTGCCCGCCGCTCTTCTGGCGGGGCTCTCCGTTTTTACATTGCTACTTCAAAAGCAGCATCTTCTTACTTACTTTGAAACTTCCAGCTTGCAGACTATAATAATAAACTCCCGATGCCAGGTTGTATGCATAAATCTCAATTTCATTTTCACCCGGACGCATCTGTTCATCAACCACGGTCATTACTTCTTTACCCAGCGAGTCATAAATTTTCAATGTCACATATAAAATTCCGTTATTGGTTCCTCCTTCAATCGGTGTAAGTTTAGGAATTGTAAATTTAATTTTTGTAGTAGGATTAAAAGGATTAGGATAATTTTGCGAAAGTGAAAATCCAATTGGTTGCACTATGTCATCAATTGATGTAATAACCTGACCTGTGTATTTATTCACCGTCTGTCCGCCGGCATATCCCAAAAGTTCATTAACAAAATAAAATCTATTTATCCTAGTGCGGAAATTTGCCGGTGACCACGTATTACTGCATTTCATTGTTTGCTTAGAACATTTTGTTCTTCATTATGATTTTATCCCATTTATATCCTTTAATTCACATTAACTCAGAATTAAGTTTGAATTAATAAATATCTTAGCAATAATTGTGAATTATTTTCGTTGTGACCACTTAAATATATTTTTAATTTAATGCGAAGAAAGGTTTAGCAAGTTTATTGGTCACAGAAAGAGTTAAAAACTATGCACTTAAGTGCATCTCGCTTTAGCTTCTAAAAATGCTTAAATTTAAGGAATGAACTATCAAAGAACATCAGGTCATACCGTATCGAGATTAACAGCACATATAGTATGGGCAACAAAATATAGATATTCAGTATTAGAAGGAGATAAAAAATTACGATGCCGTACAATAATAGGGCAAATATGTGAGTCAGAAGATGTAGTAATCTTAAAAGGAGTAGTATCAAGCGACCATATCCACCTTCACATAAATTATCTGCCCTCCTTATCACTGAGCAACTTAGTTAAAAAACTAAAAGGAAGAAGTTCAAGAAAATTACAACAAGAATTCCCAGATTTGAAAAACAGATTTTGGGACGTCACTTTTGGACAATAGGTTACGGTTGTTGGAGTACTGGAAACATAACAGATGAAATGTTGAATGAGTATCTAGAACATCATAGAAAAACAGATTCAGAGAATGACTCAAATTTTATAATAGAGGATTGACTTTTAGTCAACAAGAAAACTATGGACTTGTAGTCCATAGTGGTTTATTTCTAGTTGAAATACTCAAACTAATTTGTTAATATTATTTGCTTAATTTGAATTTCTAGAGATATAAAAAACTGACATTCATTAATTAAGGCTTGTTTTACGGAGAAAGATTTTGAAATGTATTAATATTATATCGTTTCATCTCATTTTAATTATTCTATCATTTTCGCTTATTCTAAATAGTTGTGCTTACAAAACAGTTTCACAACCATATACAACTGAGGAAGAAGTTCCCTATACTGATTATGAGTATCAAGAAAAAACAAGAACCGTCATAAAAGATATTCCTAGAGAAGTGGATAAATTTGAGTTAGTTCCACCATATTTTCCATATAGAGA
>JAENZU010000237.1 GCA_016841125.1 Melioribacter sp.
AAGCAGTTACTCAATCACTAAAAAAATGTTATTAATCAAATAGAAAAGTTAGTGATAGTTATCATAAAATTGTTCATGCTTTATAATTGAGGAAAAAATGTTTAAGAAATTCAATGTTTTATTTATTGCGCTTTTGGTAATCGTTAATTCACAAGTGAAAGTAATTGACCCGATCGAGATAAAACCAACTTCCTTTGCTATTATTGTTGATGAAGGTACTTATAATCAAATTGGTGAAGTTATTAATTCTTACAGGGATGCAGTAGAAAATGATGGACTTTCGACTTACATCGTAATTTCAGATTGGGATGATCCGAGAGAGATTAAAACTGAAATAGAAAAACTATACAATAAAAAACCTCAGTTGGAGGGAATTATTCTAATCGGCGATATTCCGATTCCGATGATAAGGGGCGCACAACATATGACCTCTGCGTTCAAGCTGGATGAAAACCGTTATGATTGGTTTAGATCCTCAGTTCCGTCTGATAGATATTATGATGATCTGGATTTAAAGTTTGATTACTTAAAACAGGATTCTGTAAATACACTATGCCACTATTTTAATTTAAAAGCGGATTCACCCCAAAGAGTTGATAGGGACATTTACAGCGGTAGAATAAAACCGGCGGTGGATGATATTTCAAAATACGAATTGATTAAACAATATCTGCTCAAAGCAATTGAGAACAAGAAGAAAAATAATAAGCTTGATGATATGCTTGTATTTACGGGACACGGTTACTATTCGGAAGCGCTTGATGCATGGACGGATGAACATGTTTCACTTCGAGAGCAATTTCCGCAGCTTTACAAACCGGGCGGCGATTTGACATTTTTGAATTTTAGAATGAGCCGGGATATGAAAAACATTCTGATGTTTGAACTATCCCAGCCGCAGCTTGATTTTGCAATATTTCATGCTCATGGTGCTGATGAAATCCAATACATACTGGATTATCCGCAAGCATCAATGATCAATCAGAATGTGGAATCGATTAAGATGTTTCTGAGGAGCAAAATGAGAGGCGCTAAACGGAGAGGTAATGATACTGAAGAAGCCAAGAAATACTATAAGGAGCAATATCAAATTCCTGATGAATGGTTCGAGGGGGCATTCCAAGATTCTGTAATAAAAGCAGATTCGGTATTTGAACACACACTTGATATATATTCAGAGGACTTGAATCTTTTTGATCCGCAAGCTGAAGTTGTAATGTTTGATGAATGCTTCAACGGATCTTTTCACGAAAAAGCATATATCGCCGGAAACTATCTGTTCGGTTCCGGAAATACTGTTGTCGGTATTGCCAATACAGTTAACTGCCTTCAGGATAAATGGCCTAATAAACTTATCGGAATTTTAAATTCTGGTGTTAGAGTTGGTCTCTGGCATCAAAATATGAATTATTTAGAAAACCATATTCTCGGCGATCCGACTTTCCATTTTGCGAATTCGTCCAATGTTGATCTCAACAAGGTTATTGTTCTTGGGGATGAAGATGATTATCGGGAAATGCTGACTAGCAAATCAGCACCAATAAAATCATTAGCAATTTATAAGCTTTCACATTTGCTTGGTTCAAAGTTCGACTCTGACTTGCTGTCAATGTATGATGATGAGGATTCCTATATAGTTCGCCTGCATATTTTAAATGCATTAAGTTATTCAAATGGTGCTGAATTAGAAAACTTACTTAAAAAATCAATTTACGATCCCTATGAGTTTATCAGAAGAAAGTCGGTTGAACTTTTAGGCAAAATAGGACGAGATGAATTTATACCGTTGATAGTGGAAAAACTTTTCAATGATCCCAGCAGAAGAGTTTCTTTTTCTGCGGGAAGTGCTCTTGATGTAATGAATGCCGATGAAGTAATTAAATCAATCAAGGGGTACGTGGCTGAACTGCCTGCATTTTTAGATAAAGAGCAACTGCTTGAACGGAGAATAAACTCAGCTGAAAGAAGTAAAAAATGGCTCAATGATGAGATATTAGGAACTTTAAAAAACGATTCTCTTTCACTAAAGAAAAAAGCGAGCGAGATAAGAACTTTTAGAAACTACAATTTCATTAATGGTATTGTACCGTTGGTCGAATATGTTCAGGATGAGAGTAATCCGATCAGTATTAGATTATTAGGTATGGAAGCATTGGGATGGTTCAATTATGCTTACGACAGAAATATTATAATTGATGCCTGCACCGAAATTATGAAAAGGAAGGATGAATCGAATGAACTTAGGCTGGAGGCAGAGAAAACAAAAGCGAGATTGTTAACAGGAGCAAATGCACCTTTAACACCCTAAAATTAGAGGCTATCCTCAACATAGGGGATAGCCCAATTTTTTAAGTATCACTAGCCATTATAAATAGAGGCTTCGATTCAAAACTTTTATATTGAGGTCTTAATCTTTCAGTATTGTAATACTTATCAACATCTATTACCTTTTTAACACTTGTAACAACCTCAATTGGAGAGTTATCATATCTGCCGTTTTTGAGAGTTACTAGTCTGCCGTGTGTTCCTTCCATAATTAAATCCAAAGCCAGATTACCATACGCCATTGGTACAATTGAGTCAATCGCGTCAGGGTCACCGCATCTAACTAAATAGCCCAATCGCTGATTAATAACATTAATTCTTTGACCATTATTATATTCGGAAGATAATTCTTTAAGTTTTATCGAAATCAAATCGCCTATTCCGCCAAGTTTTTTATGACCGAACATATCTACTTCGTGACTTTCAAAAATCATTTCTCCTCCATCAAACATCGCCCCTTCGGACACAAGTACAACGGAGTAACTGCTTGGATTTGTTTTACGGTCTGCAACCAATAATTCAGTCAATTTATTTATATCGAATTTGTATTCGGGAATAACACAGCGATTTGCAGCGCCTGCCATCGTCGGTAGCAAAGCAGTAAAACCGGCATATCTGCCAAACACTTCTAAAACAAAAAATCTTTCGTGGGAGCCGGCAGAGGTTCTCAAACTGTGAGTCAGCATGATTGTCCTTGTTACGCAAGTGCTGAAACCAATACAATAGTCGGTTCCGGGTACATCGTTGTCCATGGTTTTCGGTATAGCTATAACTTTTATACCTTCTTTGTGAAGTCTTACACCATAACTCAAAGTATCATCACCGCCAATCGGTATCATATAATCTATTCCGAGGAAATCAATATTTTTCAATACTTCGGGCGTGAGGTCATTAATCTCTTCATTGTAAGTATCGGAACAATGTTTCGGTACATTTATCTTTGGAATGTGGCTGGGTCTTGTTCTTGAAGAGTGAAGAAAAGTGCCGCCGGTTCTGCCAATTCTATTTACTGTATTTTCCGTAAGAGTAATAAAGTTATTGGAATTGTCGTAACTTTTATCGCGAACGATATCAATCATTCCAGCCCATCCTCGTTTAATTCCAAGTACTTCATATCCTTCGCGCAGAGCTCTTATTGTAACCGCACGAATTGCGGGGTTCAATCCCGGTACATCGCCGCCGCCTGTTAATATTCCAATGCGTCCCTTAATATTATTGATATTGCTCATCGTTATCCTCGCTAAGTTTATTCGTTCTTAAATTTACTCTGAATATAATCAACAAGTTTATCATATTCACCATCATTTAAGTTTTCAAAATATTTCACATAATCTAAATTTGACTTCTTCCATAAATCGAAATCAGTTTCAGCTTCCTCAAAAAACTGATCCGGGTTTGAAAAATAAACTTTAGTTTCTGCAACTAAACTCTGCTTTATTTGTTCATTATTATTTGCCAGAGCCCAGAAGTAAAGAAACATTGTCCCCACTTTCAGATACGCTTCTTTAATATCACGTTTAGTTTCTTTTGAATATTGGGCGCTCATCTCTTCAAACATCAGTTTAAGTGATTCCAAACCATTATTTTCTTTAATCATTCCTTTACTCCATCACTCTAACTGAAAATGGTAAACTCTCGTTATGTAATCTATCCATTGCGGTGATAATATAAGTAACTTCGGTGTCTGCAAAGTAGTCATCAGTAAAAGAAAATTCTGTACCGTTAGTAACGTACAAAATATTCGAAGGGTCATCCAGGTCCAAGTTTTCATCGGTTGATTTATAAATTACAAAATATGATGCAGTTTCTCCGTCCTCTGCTATTTCCGGCAATTCCCAATTTAAAAATACAACTCCTCCCTCAACTTTGGCCTGAAAATTTATCGGACGGTTCGGAGGAACGTCATCTTTCCAAGACATAGTGGGGGGGAATGCAGGATACTTGTACCAATCGTTTATCATAGTATCAGCCAAGCCGCTCCAATTTTGTGAAATTGATTTGGCACTAAAGTAAACTGAACCGCTAACATTCGGTGTTTTTCTATTTAGCGA
Source organism: Melioribacter sp. (assembly GCA_016841125.1). Lineage (GTDB taxonomy): Bacteria > Bacteroidota > Ignavibacteria > Ignavibacteriales > Melioribacteraceae > JAENZU01. The sequence goes on from JAENZU010000237.1 coordinate 4,377, forward strand.
TAACTGCATTCCCAATTCATTTTTGTTACCCTCGTAATTCATTCCGGCCATTTTGCTGGAGTATTGTCCGATGTAAAGATGTCGTCCATTAGTAACCGTAGCCCACCATGGCAGCAATTTGGAATAGGGCGCTTTTTCGTGCTCCATTTCCCAGTATATTTGGGGATTGATATAATCGACTATCTTCTCATCAAGCCAGGTTAGCGGATCGCAATATAGAATATCGTAAGAATTGAATCCGTCGGTGCCGGCATAATAATTTTGTACAATCCCAAAGGGACTTATCCCGAATTTCACATTTGGTTTTACTGCAAGAATAATTTTATAAATCTTTCTCATCAATAAATTTATATTATCTCTGCGCCAATCGTCTATATTTGTGAATCCTCTATTGAAATTTACAAACGTCTCGGAATCCTCGTCAGAGATTTTTGGAGTGTAGGGATAAAAGTAGTCGTCAAAATGAATGCCGTCAATGTCATATTTAACTAGCACATCGGTCATAACATTTAATACAAGATCCTGTACACCGGGCAGTCCGGGATTTAACATTTGGTAATCGCCGAAATTAAGTATGTACTCCGGATGCTTAACAGAAATATGTTTTGGTGCAAGCTGGTAATCTCCGCTTTTTCTAACTGCTCTATAGGGATTGAACCACGCGTGTAATTCCATACCTCTTTTGTGCGCCTCACTTACAGCAAATTCCAGAGGATCAAAATAGGGAGAAGGCGCTTGACCCTGCACACCGGTCAAGTAGTAAGACCAAGGTTCGTAATTAGATTCATAAAGCGCGTCACACTCAGTACGTACTTGAAATAAAATTGCGTTTATCCCGGCAGCTTTCAATGCGTCAAACATAAGTATCAATTCTTCAATCATTTCACCGGAGCTTAAACCTTTTTCACTCGGCCAATCGATGTTTGCAACAGTTGCGACCCACGCACCTCTAAATTCGTATTTGGGGTAATTTGTTTGCGGAATTACTGAATTTGAAAGCAGTGCGAAAATAATTAGTGTTAGTAATAAAATCTTTTTCATATATTTTTCTGATTGTTTGAAAATTAACTTTTGTAATTTACCAATAATCAATTTTAATAGGTACATCACAAAAAAATATTTTAGTAATATTTTAGAAATGATATTATGAAAAAAGAACAGCGGACTTTGTATATAAAAAATATGGTTTGCGATAGATGTATCAAAGTAGTGAAAGAAGAATTGGAGAAACTTGGTTTTGAAATAAACAAAATAGTTTTAGGCGAAGTAAATGCCGAAGGTGAGTTTGGCAAAGATAATCTTGTAAAAATTAAAAATGTTTTGGAAGAAAACGGCTTTGAATTAATTGAAGATAAAAGAGGAAAAATAATTGAAAAAATCAAATCGGAAATTATAAATTTAATTTTTAGAAATGATTCGATTCCCGAAAGTATTAAACTGTCAAAATATTTGGAAGAAAATTTAAATCATGATTATCACTATTTAAGCTCTCTATTTTCATCCGTTGAAAATGTTACAATAGAGCAGTTTTTTATACTGCAAAAAATTGAAAGGGCAAAAGAATTTGTAAAGTATGGTGAACTCACCTTAGGTGAAATC
>JAENZU010000238.1 GCA_016841125.1 Melioribacter sp.
AAATAAACTTATGATAGAGGAAGAAAAGGAAAAACAATCCGGTTAATATTGCAAATGTGATAACCCAGGCGAGCGGAATATTTCCGGCACGGGCTTCAAAATATGCAGAAGAAGCTTCTTTTAATTTAGGATCAAGCTGAACGAGAGCAATTGCGGGCTGGTTCCAATTTTTATCGGTGAATTCGAAACGGATCCCTTCGATCAACTCAATACTGTTATCGCCGGATTCTCTGCCGAAAGTCACTGCAATCATTTCATCGGCAGAGGGCGCCTTCGATAAGTGGAAATAGATCATTCCAATATTACCGGTCTCATCCCCTTTTGGTGCGGGAGGTTTCTCAACCCCGAATGTATTTCTAATAAAAATTTCCAGCCAATTAAGCTGATCATCAGCAACAACAGTTTTAGCGCTTCCGGTTTCATCAACGGTATAAAATTTATGGGATACGTTCCATTCCTTTACAAAATTCTTAATTGAATCGGCTGTTGCTTTGTTGAGATTTTCAGTTGATAATTGAAGATCGTCGGTGCTTTTTACAACACGAAGTTCACCTTCAAGTTCGGCAATCTGTAAAGAGCCGGGATTAATGAACTGATGATTTTCAGTTTGAGGAGAGGAATGAACCATTAAACCTGTTGCGGGCAAACCTGTTGAACTTTCGAAAAATCCGGCGAGAATAATTAACAAACCTTGTCCCGTGATCATAGCAAAACGGTAGAACGTGCTTCTAACTCCGACGAAAAAAGCCTGATCGTGCTTTGACAAACCGAGCATGTAAAATCCGTCCGCGGCGATATCATGTGTAGCCGAACTGAAAGCCAGCAGCCAGAAAAAAGCAAGTGTATATTGGAAAAAGTTAGGCACCGGAATTGTGAATGCCACTCCTGCGAGTCCCGCCCCAATGATTAACTGCATTATCACAATCCAAAAACGTTTTGTTTTTAGAATGTCGACAATCGGGCTCCACAATGGTTTGATAACCCACGGCAGATAAAGCCAGCTTGTATAAAGGGCAATATCGGCATTGGAAATACCGAGACGTTTGTACATAATTACGGAAACCGTCATCACAATTACATAAGGGATGCCTTCGGCATAGTAAAGTGTGGGAACCCAAGTCCAGGGATTACGGAACGAAACTTTTTTCTTTGACATTAGCGCTGAATTTCCTGTCTCTTATTTAGAATTCAAGTGTTCTTTTGCCATCAGCACAGCACCCATCGCGGGGGGATATTCGGGCTGCTGCAAAATTACATTCGGAAGATGTCTTTTAACTTTTTCTTTGAACATATGTGCGTAAAAGTTTTCTGTTGTAATTGTACCCCCTATTAAACTCAAACGCATATTCTCTTCTTTAAGATGTTTTTTCATTGCTCTAATATGCAGAATTAATTCTTCAGTCTCTTCATCCAATATATTTAAACAAAGCTCATCTTCGTTTTCTGCGGCCTTAATTACCAATGGTGCAACCGAAGCTATATCGAAATTATTTTTATATATCTCAGTTATAAGTGCGGATGTATCGGAAATGCCGAACTCATCGGCGATCATTTTTGTGATTTGAGTTTTCAATCCCCTTCCGTCATATTCTTTTGATGCGGCTATTAACCCTTTTTTGCCGAGTACGAATCCGCTTCCTTCGTCACCGACAAATCTGCCGAAGCCGCCCACACGGTGAATATTCCCCTCCCTGTCTTTGCCGAACATAATTGAGCCTGTGCCGGCAATCAAAATGCTGCCCGGGTTACCCGAAAAGGCTCCCTCGAGTGCAATCCGCGCATCACTTTCTACTTTGAATAAATTTAATTTTATCCCTTTTTTCGTCGTGAATTCTATGAAATCATTTTCAAGTTTTTCAGCGTCGTTTCTTCTTCCGGCTCCAGTTGTACCAAGCAAAACAGAGGCAAAATCGGAATATTCGGCATTCAGATTTTCACGGCATTCATCAATTAATTTTAGAAGTGTTTCCGATACTTTTTCGGTACCCTGCATCAGAAAATTGGAAGGACCGCCCGTACATTCAAATTTGAGGTTGAGATCAAAATCGGCAACAACACATTTAGTTTTTGTACCGCCTCCATCCATTCCAATTATGTACTTCATTTTAAACCCAATTTTAATTGATGTAATATTAAAAAATAGAAAAAATTAAAGGAAGTTAAAAGGGATGAAGGTGGAAATTGATTATGGCACCCGCCAAAAAGACGGCGGGCAAGCACAGATAACACAGATTAGACAGATAATCACAGAAATATTATTTAGGGATCGGATGTTTTCCGATCCAAAAAACTTAACCGCAAAGACGCCATGCCGCAAAGGGAAATGATAGGAAGAGTTAAATAATTAAAAAAGACTTGTCACACTGAGCGAAGTCGAAGTGTGATTTAATTTCGTGAAAATGACTGTCATTCCCGCGGAGGCGGGAATCTCCTAAACAATTTAAAGCATAAAACTCCTAAGGAGTTCGACAGATGAATGTTTTTCAAACCCATCGGGGTTACATTATTGTAGTAAATCAAAAAAGATAAATCAACTAAGCTCCGTAGGTGCTTCATTATTACATTCAAGGCATGAAAACCAAATCTTACGAACTTGTTTCCTTGAAGGTATTAAGACGCATAACCTTCAAGGAGACTTGTTTAAATTTGCCGGGATACCTTGAGGGTTGTCGTCCGCAAATTCACACAATTTTTAAAACATCAACGCTCTTCTATTTGCGAATTGACCACTTTTTTATAAATTAAACATATAATGTTTTGCTAAATTAAATTAGTGAGTTAATATTGAATAAATCGAAATTTTCAAAAGAAAAAGCTTTAAGGGCTGTTGAAATATCTTCAAAAATTGAAGGACATAAAATTCCAAAGAAGAAGCTTTCAGGCAGAAAAACTTCCAAAGTTAAGATTAAAGAATGATGTCTAAATATTCTCAAGACAGAAATTACATTTATTACGAAAACAGCAACATTCCTCGCAACAAACTCAACATTAGAAATCAAAAAATTCTTGAAGAAAAAGAAAGAGAACTACTTTTCAAGGGTTATGAATATTTTCATAAAACACTATCAGAAAAAACAAATTTTAACGAAAATTATTTTAAGGAACTGCATCGTTATTCATTTATAGAGCTTTATGATTTTGCCGGGGAATACAGAAAATTAAATATTTCGAAAGGCTACACTACTTTTTGCCAAGCTAGATTTCTTGCTCAAACTTCAAAAGAAATTTTCAGAAAACTTGCTTCAGATAATTTTCTGAAAAATTATTCAGATGAGCCAAAGGAAAAATTTGCTGCAAAAATCGCCTATTATATGTGTGAATTGATTGCGCTGCACCCATTTTATGAAATAAACGGTAGAATAATCAGATTGTTTTTTGATATGATCGCAGTTTATAACGGGTATGAATACATCGACTATGAAAAAGCGTTAAAATCAGAAAACGATAAAAACAAATACATCGCGGCTTCTATCGATTGCATGACCAGCAATGATGATAAGATGCATCAAATTGTATTAGAGGGATTAAATACGTCAATCTGATAGTGTAAAATTCCCGCAATCTCTATAGCACGCAGATAACACAGATTAGACAGAAAATCACAGAATTTAATTTATGTAGAGATTTCATTCATGAAATCTCAAAAACAAATTTGGTAAAGCGTGAAACTTCTACGAAGTTTAATCTCCCATTTCAAAATTTCATCCTTCAATAATGGAACTCCGACCGGAGTTCAATAGATTGAAGTTTTTCAGCCCAATCGGGGTTGTATTTTTGTAGTAAATCAAAAAAGATAAATCATCTAAGCTCCGTAGGTGCTTCATTATTATCTTCAAGGAGAATTGTTTAAATGTGCCGGGATACCTTGAGGGTTACATGTCAATTAAGACAACTTCATCCCCCGCCCAGTAATATTGCGGGTAAACTTCTTTTCCCCTAAGCCAAGGCGCACAAGTCCAAGGAGGGGAAGGTTTCTTAATCAATGCAGCAATTTAATCCCCATCCGGGAAGATTATCTCCTGTGTTCGTAGTGCCCGCGGGTATTGGCTTTTTAACCCTTCCTGTGTTATTACCGCCATACCTAAAGTGTAATTGTCGTATTTTACAATTTTCTTTCCAAACTCGGTAAAATCTTTTTTAATTGTTCCGCCGGTAAAATATGTCTTTAGATCATCGCGGTTATCAATAATTATAAAATTATTGACAGCAATCTCACCCAAAATTCTAGCTGCCTGCGAGTGAAGTACAAGCTCATCCCGTTTATCAATAATACCGAACTTCTGTCCTATTCTTAAAAAAAATGAAACCGGATGTGCATCCCAATTTTTATCTACAAAGTAAACATCATTCTTTTTCAATAAATATTTGTACGAATGGAAATGCTCAATGGGGATCCCAAAATAATCGGAAAGATAGTTCAGATATTTCTTTATCGATTTATGATCGGCATTCATAAGTTTATATTCGGGGGAAGGGAAATTCATCTTATCGGGTTGCTTCGTTTCGTCAGCCTTTTTCAGTTTGGCAACAAAAAATCCTTCGGAATTTGAAACCCAGGGAATGATCCTGCGTGTCTTCGATAGAGAGGGATCCATTTCTATTCCGTTGATCTCGGTGAATCCCCCAACTGAAGGAATTGGCAATTCAACATCCACAAGTTCCAACGGATATTTTTCCAAAACTTTATTTATTATAAATTCATTTTCTTCGACCGTTAGTGTGCAAGTTGAATAAACCAGCTCGCCTCCGATCTTCAGCATCTTGATTGCTGCAACTAAAATTTTCATCTGCAGCTCTGCAATTTTCAATGCATGCTGTTCATTCCACCAGTTATTTACTTCTCCCTTTTTCTGAATTATGCCGAGCGCACTGCAAGGTGCATCAACTAAAATTTTATCGAAATAATTTTGAAAAACTTTGCTTAGCCATTCCCCTTTATATTTGATAACTCCGGCATTGACAACGCTTAATTTATCGATGTTATGAACAAGTGCTTTAACGCGGTCCCCCGAGGGCTCGTTGATTAGCAGTTCCCCGGTATTGTTCATCATCGCGGAAAGCTGAGTTGCTTTGGAACCGGGAGCGCCACAGAGATCAAGCACTTTATCTGTAGATGATGGATTAAGCACAAGCGGCGGCAGCATCGAAGAGAGACTTTGTATGTAATACTGCCCCAAATTGAATTCAAGCGTTTTGCTGATCTTTTCGAATCCTTCAACAACTTTATATGCAAATGGTATCTCTTCCATGCGATGAAGTTTGATGCCGTACATACTTAATTTATGCAGCAATGATTGATGTTCAGTTTCATCAAGCGGGAAACGTACAAAGGTGAAGGGCTCGGTGTTGACAAATTCCAAATAACTTTTAAGGTATTCATCACCAAAATTTTTAGATAGATAACCGCTGATATTATCGCTTAAGCCGTCAATATTTGGGTATTTCAATATCGCTGCAGATTTAATGAGTTGAATACTTGATTAGAAATTTCGAAGAAATGTTTGTTGTTGGGAAATTTAGATTTGTACTCCCTTTCCATTTCATGCACTATCGAGTCGAGGTGACGCTCATAGGATTTAACGGTAGACTCCAACTGTTTCTCATCCGCGGGGAGTTTTATTTTACGAGGTCTGGTTCTATTGGCATAAAGTATATATTTGGCTTTGGTCAAACTCTCGGTTTGAATGAGTGATTCCCCTACCGCATCGAGCAATTCGTAGGTGCCGAATAGTTCCGGTCCGAGTACGAGAGTTTTACCCGGCATATCAATTTCAATCATTAAATTGTGATCAATAAAATCATCGGGAAAATTTTTTAGTTCTTTCCCCTTTAATTTGTCAATCCAATATTTTACAAATTCTTTTTCTATCATCTATTATTTAAAGTTATTATCAGCAGGTTCGGGATTTTCAATCCAATCGGCTACAAATATATTTGTCTCACGCGTCTCCTCTCTGTCGGCGCTTCTGTT
>JAENZU010000239.1 GCA_016841125.1 Melioribacter sp.
CTCGAAGGTCAAAGAATAGCATACGGGGTTTACGTCTATCATGTTGACGCACCCGGAATTGGTGAAAAAATAGGAAGAATTGCAGTAATAAAATAAAAGCGGTGCCTAAGTATTCTTAGGCATCCACATTATTACTTTGATGGAGGAAAGTTTTATGAAAAAGTTTTTAACATATTTTACAATATTTATTGTTGCGGCTTTTACCACAACTTTAAATGCACAACTTTTCAGCGGTACTTCTAAAGTTGGTACAACCGCCGCGCAGTTCTTGAAAATTGGAGCCGGTGCACGCGCAATTGGTATGGGCGGCGCTTATTCTTCAATGCCGGGGGATATTTACAGTGTTTATTGGAATCCAGCCGGAATTGTACAGGGATCAAACCCTATGCAGGTTACATTTAATCACGCGGAATGGATTGCCGATATGTCTTACGATTTTGCCGCCGGCGCAATTCAATTGGGCGATATGGGAACTCTCTTCGGAAGTTTTACTTCTTTCAGTGTTCCTGAAGATAAAGTTCGGACAGAAGCAGCGCCGGAAGGTGACGGTCGAGTTTGGGATGCGGGATCAATAGCCATTGGCGTTGGGTTTGCTAAAATGCTTACTGACCGTTTCTCAATCGGGTTCAATGCAAAATTCATCCGCGAATCAATTTGGAATTCTTCTGCAAGCGGTTTTGCCGTGGATATCGGAACTCTATACAGAACGCCGTTCAATGATATGATGATCGGCGCTTCGATATCAAACTTCGGAACTACTATGCAATTGGACGGAAGGGATATTCAATTTAATCAAGACCCTAACGGAAACCCTGACACAGGTCCGAATAATGTTCCTTCAATATACGAAATGGATAAATTTGATCTGCCGCTCACGTTTAGAATCGGTTTGTCGATGAATGTTTTGGAAACAAGATTTTTTAGAGCGACCGCCGCTTTCGACGCAACACATCCGAATGATAATACTGAGTATGTTAACACCGGATTGGAACTTGCGTATGATGAAACATTCTTTGTTAGAACAGGTTATAAATCTCTTTTCAAAGATGAAAGTGAAGAGGGTTTGACGCTGGGTGCGGGAATAAAATATAAATTCAGTGATCAGCTTAAAATATCTATCAACTATGCTTACGCTGATTTTGGAAGATTGGAAAATGTTCAGTTTTTTGATGTTAGTTTGATTTTCTAAAATTGAAATTTATTTTGATAAAGCGGTGTATCGTTTAATTTCGGTCACCGCTTTTTATTTTTCACAATACACGATTGCAGAATATGATATCGAATAAACAGCAATTAATTAAAGATGTAAATAAACTTTTGATCAAGAAATTTGGAATTCCAAAACGTAATGAAAAATTGCCGGATCCGGTTGATCTTTTGATCGCAACTATATTATCCCAAAACACAAATGACAAAAATTCTTATCAGGCATACACAAAATTAAAAAAGAAATTTCCGGATTGGGAAATGGCTGCCAGAGCAAAACGGGAAACTATTGAAAAGGAAATTAAAATTGCCGGTTTGGGATTTCAAAAATCAACTGCCATCCATTCTTTTCTCAATCAGCTTAAAAAGTCCAAGTCAAAGATTTCATTGGATTATTTGATTAATTCAGAGGATCAAAAAATATTAAATGAGCTAACATCATTCAAAGGTATTGGCGTAAAAACCGCAAGCTGTGTTTTGTTATTTGCTTTGGATAGAAATGTTTGTCCTGTTGATACTCACGTTCACCGCACCGTAAATCGGATTGGGATAGTAGATCAAAAAACTCCGGATAAAACATTTATAGAATTGAACGATAAATTCCCCCCGAAAATTGCTCATTCATTTCATACAAATTTAATTAGATTGGGGAGGGAAATCTGCAAACCCAAAAGACCGAATTGCCCTGCATGTCCATTATTGAAAATTTGTGAATTTCCCGAAAAGACTACGGAAACTTTAGATGAAGCAAAACCAAATAATTTCATGCTGCTAGACAATGTCTCCTAATCTTAAATCTCAAATCTTGCGGTTCACAGTCTTGCTACTCACAATCTTGATACTCACAGTCTTGATACTACTAGTCTAAATCTCATGTGGGTAATATTCGCAATACTCAATCCAATTTCAGAAGCATTTCGCAGTCTGTTCATCAAAAAAGCATCCCGCGGTGTTGATCCGTTAATAATATCCTGGGCAAATAATCTAATCCCGTTAATTGTGTTTCTGCCATTTTTATTTTTTATAGAATTAAAATTCAGCTTCGAGTTTTGGTCTGCATTCGCGGGAACGGTAATTATAAATATCATTGCATTAGTACTTTATATGCGGGCGCTGGCAGAAGGTGAAATTTCTAAAGTCATGCCGATGCTGAGTTTTACGCCATTATTTCTGCTGGCGACAGGCCCGCTTATGACCGGCGAGTTTCCGAATAAATGGGGTTTGGTAGGGGTAATTTTAGTTGTATTTGGGTCTTACTTGCTAAATATAAATCTGAAGAAGAGAGATATTCTTTATCCATTTAAAGAACTGCTCAAAAATAAGGGAACAAGATATATGTTAGCGGTTTCATTTATTTGGAGCTTTTCAGCAAATTTCGATAAAATATCAATTCAAAACTCTTCAATATATCAGCATATAGCATTAATGAACATATTTATTTTTTCAGCCCTTTCATTAATTCTGAAATTTAGTAATAAATTCAATTTTGAGAATGTTAAAAAAGAGAAGAAGAATTTAATTTTTGTTAGCTTATTTACAGTTGGATCGTATGTTTTTCACATGACTGCGCTTTCACTTACTTTAGTGGCATATGTTGTGGCTTTGAAGAGAATGTCGGGTATGTTGTCTGTTTTTCTGGGATACTTTTTCTTAAAAGAGGAAAATATCAAAGAAAGGCTGCTTGGATCTTCAGTAATGTTTGCCGGAGTGCTTTTAATTCTGCTTTCCTGAAAGTCCGTTAATATCGGAGTAGATGTTTCTTTTTTGCGATATCTTAATTATATTTATTTTTAATTAAAAATAAAGTGGGCTTTGTAAATGGCTAAGAAATTTGATTTAGTAGTTTTAGGAGGCGGTCCCGGAGGTTACGTTGCCGCCATTCGTGCAGCGCAGCTTGGTTACAAAACCGCTGTTGTGGAAAAAGATAAAATGGGCGGTATCTGCCTTAATTGGGGATGTATTCCCACAAAATCTTTACTACGAAATGCTGAGCTTTATGATATTATGAAAAATCAAGCCGGTGATTTTGGACTAAAGGTAGAAGGTCTTTCATTTGATTTTAAGAAAATCATAAAGAGGAGCAGGGACGTTTCCACAAAGATCACTCGCGGTGTTGATTTTTTGATGAAGAAGAATAACATCGAAGTTATAAAAGGCTTCGGTAAACTCACTTCAAAAACGGGAATAGATGTTTTTGATAAAGATGAAAAAAAGATTGAATCTGTTGAAGCGGGTAAAATTATAATTTCTACGGGGGCACGTCCGCGGATGCTGGATTCAATACCTGTCGACCGAAAAAATATTATCACAAGTACCGAAGCGATGATATTGGATGAAGTTCCAAAGGAAATGGTGGTAATTGGAGCCGGTGCGATTGGAGTTGAGTTCGCTTACTTTTATTCAACGTTTGGATCTAAAGTTACAATTATTGAAATGCTGGATAATGTAGTTCCGGTTGAAGATAAAGAGGTTTCAGATACTCTGGCAAAGTCATTTAAAAAACGTGGTATAGAAATTCACACAAATACCAAGGTTGAAAAAGCCGAAGTAAAGGGAAATAAAGTAATTGTTACAATTTCCAAAGATGGTGAATCGAAAGAAATAAAAGCTGATAAAGTATTAAACGCAATTGGTGTCGTCGGAAACATTGAAGGGTTTGGACTGGAAGAAATTGGTGTGAAAACCGAAAAAGGTAAAATTATTGTTGATAAATCAACTTATAAAACAAACGTTGAAAATATTTATGCAATCGGAGATGTGATTGGACCTCCCTGGCTTGCGCATGTTGCATCTCACGAAGGGATCATTTGCGTTGAAAAGATAAAAGGTCATAAAGTACCCGATTTAGACTACAATTCCGTGCCGGGATGTACTTACTGTCAGCCTCAGGTTGCAAGTATCGGTTTAACGGAAGAAAAAGCAAAAGAAGCCGGATACGAATTGAAGATCGGAAAATTTCCCTTTACCGCAAGTGGAAAAGCCTCGGCAGCGGGGGAAAAAGAAGGATTTGTTAAAATTATCTTCGATGCAAAATACGGCGAGCTTCTCGGTGCTCATATAATTGGAATGGAAGCTACGGAACTGATCGCTGAAATTGGAATTGCAAAAACAATGGAAGCTACTTTCGAATCGATCGCAAAAACCGTGCATGCTCATCCCACTTTATCAGAAGCAATTATGGAAGCAGCAGCAAACGCTTATGGTGAATCAATTCACATATAGAATTTTAGATATTGAAAACCTTGGCATTGTAGATTATAAACTTGCGTGGGATCTTCAGAAAGATACTTTTCAAGCAAGACTGAAAAACGAAATAAATGATAAACTTTTTCTGCTCGAACATCCTCATACTTATACTTTAGGTAAAACTGCTGATAAAAATAATTTAGTTGGAACGGAAAAATATCTTTCGGAAAACAAAATTTCCGTATATGAAATTGACCGGGGCGGGGATATTACTTATCATGGACCTGGTCAGTTGGTTGGTTATCCGATTATAAATCTAACTGATTGGAAAAAAGATACACATAAATATTTGCGCAGCTTGGAAGAAGCGATCATTCTAACTTGTGCTGAATTCGGATTAAAAACCGGTCGTGTTGAAGGATTGACCGGAGTTTGGATTGAAGATCGGAAAATTGCCGCAATTGGAATTAAGGTAAGCAGATGGATTACAATGCATGGATTTGCATTTAATATCAATACTGACTTAAGTTTATTTTCAGGGATTATTCCTTGCGGAATTGCTGATAAGGCTGTAACTTCCCTTGAAAAAGAACTCGGACATAATGTCGAAATGAATGAGGTTAAGAATATATTTGTTAAGTACTTTACTAAAGTTTTCGGATACGATAAGTTTGAAATGATCGACAAAAAACGCATTATGAATCCGGTTGAAAATTAGGAAATAAAAGAGGACCCAAAATGTCAAAAGAGAATAAAGCTGAAATAGGCGAAACGATAAAAAACAAAGGAAACGGTAAGGCTCCCACCGGAAAAATTGAATCTTTCGGAGGTTTGACGAAAGATCAGCTAATGAATGCTTTACGATTGATGACGCTTTCACGTCAAATTGATACTAAAATTATGAATTTACTTAGGCAGGGTAAATCATTTTTTCATATACCAGGAATGGGACACGAAGCAACTCAAATTGCCTTTGGTTTAGCAATGAAACCAAAAGTTGACTGGGCATTCCCATATTACCGTGATATGGCTTTTATGCTTGGACTCGGTGTGAAAACCGACGAAGTTTTACTTCACATGCTCGGCAAAGAAAATGATCCGATGACAGGCGGAAGACAAATGCCTTGCCATTGGGCTTCAAAAGAATTTAATGTGCCCACACAATCGAGTCCCACCGGAACTCAATATTTGCAGGCGGTTGGTGCTGCATTGGCTGCAAAAAAAAGAGGTGATAATGCAGTAGTTTATGTAAGCAGCGGAGAAGGCGCTACTAGCGAAGGTGAATTCCATGAAGCGGTAAATTGGGCTTCGCGTGAAAAATTGCCGGTTGTGTTTGTTGTTCAAAATAATAAATGGGCAATCTCTGTCCCGGTCGAAAACCAAAATTCGGGCAAAAATTCATCAGTTGCGGAAATGATGAAAGGGTACGAAAACTTATGGCGTGTTGTGGTTGATGGAACCGATTATTTGGAAATGAATGCGATTGCTCAATCTGCATTTAAATATGCACGACAAGGCAAAGGTCCCGTTTTAGTTGAAGCTCATGTAGTGCGTTTATTTTCACACTC
>JAENZU010000240.1 GCA_016841125.1 Melioribacter sp.
GGTCTGCAAGTAGGAGATTTAGTTTCAGTTAGATTTACAGACGGAACCAATAGCGAACAAGGAGTATTATCTAGTACCGTAACGGGAATTCCCTGGCTGGCATTTCCTCAATTCCTCACGTTATCTCAAGTATCCTTACCGCCCAAACCGGAAGACGTGGTTCTAACAAGAGATTCTCTTTCTAACAACCGTACACTTAGCTGGACAGTTACCAGCGGCGGCAATTACTCAATCTACCGCCGATCGATCGAAGATATTTCGTTCAGCGGGCAGCAGAGAAATCTATATATACGAATTGCTGAGAATTTAACATCCGGATCATATACCGATGTTAATACAAATCCGGGCGAAACTTATGCTTACATTATTTATAACATTTCTAATACGGGAGTTTACAGCCTGCACTCCTCCGAAGTTAGTGAAGAAGTAGTTGTTGCACCCGAGCATGATCTGACAATAAGCTACATTGCCCGCATACCAAGAATTGATTATGTGTGGAACAGCCAAAATCCCGCTGTTGAAGGATGGCCGGCAATTGGTCAGCAAGTTCAATGGAAAGCTGTAGTAAAGAATTGGTTTCCGGAAAATAAGGATTCAGTAAAATACTATTGGCTCGAAGATAATTCGATTGTGGATTCCGGTTTCGTTAATATTGCCGCAGGCGATACCGCATGGGTTTATTTAGATTGGGTATGGACCTTTGATAGACATGAAATTATATTTTTGTTAGATCCCGAAAATAAAATCAAGGAAGGCGAAGAAGAAAACAATTCCTTGCTGATTTATTCTGATGCGATTTCAGTTGGTTTATATGTTGAACAAAGCATGTACAATTATTTTTATAATTTTCAAAGAAAACTTAAAGCTCATTCCAATTGCTGGGAAGATTGGGCGCAGCGGCATGTGAAGATTTGGAATGAAATGCTGACAGATGCTGTTTATCCCGAATCTCCCGATGGCGTAATCGATAGAGTTAGGCTCGATAAAATAACAGTTGTTCCAGATGGCGCATTACCTTTGGCAGGAGGAAGTTACCCGACAAATATGCCGAATCTCGCAGATAGAACTGTTGATCTGCAATGGGGATTTCCTTCAACTTTGCTGGGCGGCTCTTTTTATTCAAATCATACAGCAGTTAGTATGACAAATCCGTTTTATTTTGAAGGTTCATTATTTCATGAATTGGGCCATGCGCGATATCTTCTCGATGGATATGGATTCAATGTTCACGATGACGGATCTGGTACAACTGTTGCAATTACCTTAATCGGACAAAACATAGTAGGTACTCCTTATATGCCCCTATCGGGAGATGTAGTTCACTCTAACTTGTACAAAGGTTTAATGGGGGGGGACTATACAATAGTTGATAGATATAGTGCTGCTGCCTATAATCTAATTGCCGGTCATCGTGCAATTTTGGGTAACTACAATTCTCCCGGTAATATTGGGGTTTTTATTAACGATCTGCCGGCTCAAAATATTTTCCAACTAAAAGATAAGAGTGGAAATCTCCTCTCAAATGCACAAGTTCATATTTATCAAGCAAAAGGTAAGTCGGGTATTTGGTACGGTAAATATTACGATGATGAACCGGACTTGGCATTCAGCACAGATGGCGATGGGAAAGTAAACTTAGGACGCTGCCCTTTTGATGATGACGGAACCGTTGAACACGATTATGGCAAAGCTAATGGTGTGATAATTCTTAAGATTATTAAAGGAGATTGGGTTGGTTTCGGTTTTGTTGAAGTAACGCAATTTAATCTTCAATACTGGTCGGGTAATACTGCCATTGCGAATTATGAACTTGAAATTAATATGATAAATGTAACAGATGTTGAAGATGATACCCAGCCGACAGGTTATAGGTTAGAGCAAAATTATCCAAATCCTTTTAACCCGGAAACAAAAATTAAATTTTCAATTCCAAATCGATCTAACGTGAAATTATCTTTATATAATTTAATCGGCGAAGAAATTAAAGTGCTGGTCGATAAAGAATTAAACGGCGGAGTTTATGAGGTTGAGGTTAGGCTTAATGAACAAGATGCTGATTTAGCAAGCGGAATTTACTTTTATACTTTGCGGGCGTCGGAATTTCAGCAGACGCGTAAAATGGTCCTCTTAAAATAATTTTAAGTACCACAACTTTAATTATAATCATGAAATTAAAATTCTTTGCAATAAATAGAATAGTTGCAAACTTAATATGTTACGCACAATCAGAGCCTTTTTCTTCTAAATGTTTTAGTATGTATTCTGATTGGTATTTTAGTACTCTTGTTCGGGCAGAAACAGAACTAAATAAAGAAATGGAAATCGGAAGCGTTATTGGGAGGGCTTTTACTTAAACAGTTTACAACTTGGAAACTTAATTATGAAAATTAGACTTACACTCATTACACTTATTTTTATTACATCAATATTTGGACAAAACCTACTCGACAATATATTGTCTCCCTCTAAGCTTCCTTATTTAAAGAACAGCAAGTTAATTCAAATATCAAGCTACGATACCACAGGTAAGAATAGTGACTACGTTACGGTCCCAATAGGTAAAACCCAAATGTTAGCGGAGATGGAAGGACCCGGTGTCATTGCAAGAATTTGGGTTACGATTGCTTCGCGCGATCCGTTTTTCCTAAGAAGGATATTATTAAGAATGTATTGGGATGATGAAACTAATCCCTCAGTTGAAGTCCCAATAGGTGATTTTTTCGGTACCGGATTTGAATACAAACATCACTTAGCTCAATATGTTGGTATGAGCAGCGGTGGTTATTATTGCTACTTTCCGATGCCGTTCAATAAGTCGGCTCGTGTTGAAATTGTGAATGAAACCGGCTCAGAAATAAATTCATTTTATTATCATATCGATTACCAAAAATTATATTTCGAAATGGATAAGGATGTTGCATACTTCCATGCAAATTGGAGAAGAGAGGTTAAGACTGATCCCGATAAAAATTATTTAGTATTGAACGCCGAAGGCAATGGTCATTTTGTCGGCTGCAATTTGAGTATGCAGTCCTACAACGGACAATTATGGTTTTTAGAGGGAGATGAAATGATATATGTTGACGGTGAAAAGTTTCCGTCAATTTATGGTACTGGTACGGAAGATTATTTAACTGGAGGATGGTATTTTAGAAATGGCGAGTTTAGCCACCCATATCACGGTTTGATTATTAAGGATGAAGAAAAAGCAAGAATTGCCGCATATAGATTTCATATCGGTGACGTAATTCCGTTTAAGAATTCTATTAAATTTACTATTGAACATGGTCATAATAATTTAGAAGTGGGCGATTACAGCAGCACTGCATATTGGTACCAAATGGAGCCGCATAAGCCTTTTGAAAAAATGCTCAAAGCAGGGCAAAGAATACCATTGCAAGTCGTAATTCCGGATGGCGCTATAGAAGGTGAAAATATCGTATACTCAGGTGAGTCTGAAACAACAATAGAAGATATGTCTGATAATGGTGTTGACTGGAGTAACAACCATCAATTAAAAATTGAAACCGATAATGCAGGACAATCCTTTAAATTAAAGATGGATAATCTGATAGAGAATGAATATGAAGTTGATCTCTATTTTACGAAAGGTCTTGACTATGGAAACGCAGAAATTTATTATGCCGGAAATAAAGTAACAGATTTAGATGGCTATAGTTCAGTTATTATTCATGGCGGAAAATTGCCACTGGGTGTATTAAAAACAAAAAATCAATCAATAGAATTGGATTTTAAGATTAGTGGAAAATCAGAAGCCTCAACGGGATTTAATGTAGGTGTTGATGCTTTTAACGTTGTGCCAGTTAGACATTTTATTGATGAATGGATGCTTATCGGTCCATTCCCTAATCCTAAAAATGAAGAAGGTATGAGATTGGGATTAGACAATGTGTATCCTCCTGAAGAGGAAATCGATTATTCCAAAGCATATGAATTGGTGAAAGATAAACCGGCCTCATGGCAATTAATTCAACCTGATAAATTCGGCTCGGTAAACTTACGAAACTACTTTACCCCTTCGGAACTAATGGTAAGTTATGCAGTGACGTATATTTATTCGGAGAAAGATACCACAGCAGCATTACTTCTCGGCACGGATGACGGTGCAAAAGTATTACTTAATGATGAAGAAATTTATAAAGTGCTCGAAGTTAGAATTGGCATAGTTGATCAAGATGAAGTAAAACTGAACCTGAAGAAGGGCTGGAATAAACTTATGCTTAAAGTTGAGAACAATTTGGGCGGTTATAATTTCTTTGCCAGAATTATTGATCCTTCAGGTGCATTCAAAATTAGTACCGAAATAAATAGGTAATTATTGTTAATTAGAAAAACACATATTCTTATAATACTGATGAGCTTGAGTCTAGCAGTCAACGCTCAAGTATTTATCAATGAAGTTGTTTCATCAAATGCATCTGTTTATGCTGATGAGGACGGAGATTATTCCGATTGGATCGAATTATATAATAGCTCGGGGAGCGTTGTTAACCTCAATGGTTTTGGTCTCTCTGATGACACTGCCGAACTATTTAAATGGGTTTTCCCGAATATTGAAATTGAAGCCAATGGATTTCTAATTGTTTTTGCCTCGAATAAAAACCGGGTATCCCCCGATAATCCTTTACACACAAATTTTAAAATATCATCTTCGGGTGAAGATATAATTCTCACAAAACCAAATTCTGTAATTGAAGATTCGGTTAATGTTGCAGCTTTACCTGCTGATGTATCTTACGGTAGACAACCTGATGGGTCAAGTAGTTTTTATTTTTTTGTTCAGCCGACACCATTAAACAGCAACTCAACGGCAGGTTATCTCAGTATAGCGAGTGATGCTGCATATTCTCAGCCGAGCGGGTTTTACAATTCATCAGTGACAATTGAGCTTTCGACTAATGATCCCAATGAACTTATATATTTTACAGTGGATGGAACTGTTCCGACAGAGAATTCGGAATTATATCAGAGTCCGATTTCTTTTGACAGCACCACGGTAATACGTGCCCGCACTTTTGCTGCTGGGAAAATTGATGGAAAAGTGATTACAAACTCATATTTAATAAATGAACCATCTGTTCTACCGGTGATTTCTTTAAGCACCAATCCGGAAAATCTTTGGAGTGACAGCGCCGGTATTTATATTCTCGGACCGAATGCCGATACTAGTGACTACCCTTACTGGGGTGCCAACTTTTGGGAAGATTGGGAAAGACCGGCACACATAGAGTTTTTTGATGATCAGCAAAATTTAGGGTTCAGCATTGATGCAGGAATAAAAATATTTGGTTCATGGAGCAGAATTTATCCGCAAAAGTCTGTTTCGGTTTTTGCACGCGGGATGTATGGATCAATTGAAATTGATTACAATATATTCCCTGATAAAAATATTGATAAGTTTCAATCATTTATTATGCGCAACTCAGGTCAGGATTGGGGGAGAACATTTTTTAGAGATGCATTGATTCACAGTTTTGCTGAGGGAGCGGATGTTGATGTTCAAGCATATCGTCCCGTGCTAGCATACTTCAACGGTAAGCCGATGGGAATTTTCAATTTACGTGAAAAAATGAACGAACATTATATTGAGTCGAACCATGGTATCAGTGCGGATGAGATAGATATGATTGAAAGAGATACCACTTTGCTGCACGGGGATTTTGATCATTATAATAGTTTGGTCCATTTTTTAGAAACTCATCAATTGCAGGTTCAAGCAAATTATGATTCGATAAAAAAAATGATTGATATTAATAGCTTTATCGATTACCTGATCATCAGATATTTTTCAGCTACTTCGGACTGGCCATGGAACAATGTTAAAATATGGAGACCTCAAACTGAATCCGGTAAGTGGCGATGGTTATTGTATGATACCGATTACGGTTTCCACGGAGGTC
>JAENZU010000241.1 GCA_016841125.1 Melioribacter sp.
TTAATTGCAATCCATCCGGCTGATGCAATAAAAACATATTCCCAATCGAGTGCTCTTACAATACCGGCAACTATAGGACCAATGAACCCGCCGATATTCACCATCATATAAAATATTCCGAATCCCATTGATGCGGTTTTATCATTTGTAACTTTAGAGATTGTGCCGATAATAACGGGTTTGAACATTGCCGCTCCCATTGCCACCAGCATACAAGCAACAAAAAAAGTAGGGAAGGTTTTTAACTGACCAAGCAGATAGTACGCCGGAACCATTACACAGAAAGCGGAAAAGAGCATTCGTCTAAAACCGTATCTATCAGCAAGAGCACCCGTTACAACAGGAAAGAGATATAAAAAGAATGTTACAACGCCTTGCAGCACGCCGCGATCTTCATCAGTAAATCCAAGACCGCCATCTTCAACTGCACCGGTGATATAAAGCGACGACACCGCAAAAAATCCATACCATGCCATTCGCTCGAATATTTCCATTGTGTTGGCTACCCAAAAAGTAACCGGAAAATCTTTTAGTCTTATTTTATCTTTAGCCATTAAATTCCTTTTTTATTGGATTTAGAATGATAAGTACAGACTGATCAGTATCTTTTTTTCACTGCTCAGATAAACTAAATTAAAGGTCGAAGATAAAACCATCGGTTTGAATAATCAAGGAAATTTGCACTCTTAGATTGTTTAAGTTGAATTAACTTAACTGACTAACTATATTTCAACTCTAAATTAATTAATGAGGTAAATATTTTGGATTCCGGTATTATCACTTCAACTAACCTGGAAAAATTAAAATTATTTAAACAAGGTAAAGTCCGGGATATGTATGATCTAGGGGATTCGTATCTCATGGTATCCACAGATAGACTTTCTGCTTTTGATGTGATAATGAATAAAGGTATTCCAAATAAGGGGAAGGTGCTCACCAAAATTTCAGAGTTCTGGTTTGATCTTACAAAAGATGTAATTAATAATCATGTTATCACTTCGGATACTTCAGTCTATCCTGCAGAGTGTAAACCTTATTTAGATATTTTACAAGACCGATCGATGCTGGTTAAAAAAACCGAACTAATTCCATTGGAATGTATTGTCCGTGGTTACATTTCAGGTTCAGGCTGGAAAGACTATCAGAAGAATGGGGAAATATGCGGAATAAAATTACCGGCTGGAATGAAAGAATCGGAAAGATTGCCGAAGCCTATTTTTACCCCATCAACTAAAGCTGAAATTGGCGACCACGATGAAAATATATCGGAAGAAAAAGCTATAAATTTAATCGGCGAATCGAACTATCAATTCATAAAAAACAAAGCTGTTGAAGTTTATCTTAAAGCTTATGATTACGCAATTGAGAAAGGTATTATAATTGCCGATACTAAAATGGAATTCGGTATATTGAATAACGAAATTATTCTCATTGACGAATTGCTCACTCCCGATTCATCCCGCTTTTGGCCTGTTGATAAATATGAACCGGGACGTGCGCAGGATAGTTTTGATAAGCAATATGTAAGAGATTTTTTGCTTTCAATTAATTTTAAAAAGAAACCGCCGGCACCTCATTTACCGGAGGATGTAATTAATAATACAAGCGCAAAATATAAAGAAGTTTACAGCCTCTTGACCGGGAGAAGTATTTAATGATTCAGCCGGTTAAAATTCAAATAAAAGAAGAAAAGTTTTTGGAAATCACCTGGAATGACGATGAAATTTCCAAAATTAAATTATCAAACCTTAGGAATAATTGTCCGTGCGCTTTTTGTAAAGTAGAAAGAGAAGAGAGAAGTTCCAGTTATATCCCTCTTTATTCGGATGAACAATTAAAAATTGCAGATATGAAAATTGCCGGTTATTATGCGTTATCGGTAGCATGGAAAGACGGACATAATACGGGAATTTATGAGTTTAATCAATTACGTAATCTTTCTTCAAACGAAGAGAAATAATAAAAATAGATGCTTCTTCCCAATCAGCTAACAGTATTAAGAATAATTTTAACTCCGGTATTTTTATTCCTATTCCTATCGGAGGATCAAACTCTTAAACAAATATCAGTAGCAGTTTTCATTATTGCCGCATTAACAGACTGGTACGACGGCTGGCTCGCACGTAAATTTAATTACATAACTGAGTGGGGTCAATTTTTAGATCCGCTTGCTGATAAAGTTTTAACATTAACGGCTTTTTCTGCTTTTGTTGTTTTGGATGTGCTGGAATTATGGATGGTACTAATAATTATTATTCGTGATGTTGTTATAACTTTATTACGGCTTTATGCGGATTACACAAAAAAATCGATGACAACGAGCAGGGCTGCAAAATGGAAGACATTTATACAGATGGCATTTCTATACTACCTAATTATAATTTATACTCTGCGAACTATTCCGGCAATTTTTGAAGGCAACAGAGAAACTTTCGATATGCTGCTCTTCTCTAACATTATTTACTTTGCCATGCTTTTTGTTACATTGTTTACCTTATTTACCGGTGTAACTTATCTGATTAAAAACAAACTATTAATTAAACAAATATTCAATTTTGAAACTTAATTTTCTCGAAAAAATACTCGGATCATTTTTCTTTACAGGATACATTCCGTTTGCGTCCGGCACCTGGGGGAGTCTTGCCGCTTTGGGAATCTATCTAATTCCGGGGATGGAAAATCCTAATGTGCTTTTAATAATGATATCATTTTTTACTGTTATCGGAATTTCAATCGGTACCCGGTTCGAAAAGCAGTACGGAAAAGATCCTTCTCAATGTACAATTGATGAGGCGGTGGGAATGTGGATCTCACTTTTGTTTATCCCCAAGAATATTTTTTTCGTACCTTTAAGTTTTGTAATTTGGAGGTTATTGGATATATTAAAACCTTTTCCCGCGCGTGCCGTAGAGAAATTTAAAGGAGGGTGGGGAATTGTTTTTGATGATATTATATCCGGGATTTATACTTTTATTTTGATGCAAATAATTCTTTATTTCGTCTTTTAATATTATAGGATTATTATGAAAGCTTATTTGATTTCGATTGGTGATGAATTAATGATTGGACAAACCATTAACACAAATGCTGCATTTATCGCCTCAAAATTGAACGATGTGCAAATTGAAATTTCCAAAACTACGATGGTTGGTGATAACGAAGCTGATATTCTTTTCGAATTTAAGAACGCATACGATTCTTCGGATTTAATAATTGTAACCGGGGGATTGGGACCCACACATGATGATATTACACGAAAATGCGTTGTAGATTTTTTTGAAACTGAGTTGGTGCGTGATGAAGGCGTTTTGGAAGACGTACGTAATTTATTTAAGAATCGCGGCAGAGAAATAACTAAAATTAATGAAGATCAATCTCTGGTTCCAAAAATTGCGACCGTTATCAGAAATTCGAAAGGGACCGCTCCCGGAACTTGGATTGCGAAAGATGGAAAAATATTCATTTCAATGCCCGGCGTTCCCTACGAAATGGAAGGGATGATGGAAGATTTTGTGCTGCCCGAATTAAAAAGCAAATATAATTTAGATAAACAATCTAGGATTATTGTAAATTTTTTAACAACCGGAATTCCTGAATCAATTTTATATGAGCGGTTAGGGGATTTAGACCAACTGCTTCAAGGGAACAAACTTGCCTTTTTGCCCAATCAATTCGGGGTCAAAATGCGGTTAACCGTTTTAGGTGAAACTCATGAGGCAGCTCAAAATAAATTATCCGAAATTGAACAAAAGATTAGATCACTTGTCGGAAGATACATTTACGGCAAGGGGGATCTAAAAATTGAAGGGGTAATTGCACGTCTGCTAATTGATAGAGGATTAAAAATTGCCACGGCTGAATCCTGTACAGGCGGATTACTTGCCAACAGGTTCACAAATATTAATGGCAGCAGCAATTTCTTCGAAAAAGGCATGGTTACTTACAGCAATGCTGCAAAGGTAGAAGATTTAAGCGTTAGTGAAGATCTCATTCAAGAAAAAGGTGCGGTTAGTTTGGAAGTTGCCCGGCAAATGGCGGAAGGGATAAAAGCAGTTTCCGGTGTTGATATTGGAATTGGAGTTACTGGAATTATGGGTCCCACCGGCGGAACGGAAAACAAACCGGTTGGGCTTGTTTACATTGGCCTGTGCGATGAAAAAGTATGCACTGCCAAAGAGTTCAGATTTGGTGATGACCGTCTGCTCAATAAGGATAGAGCAACACAGGCAGCAATTGAAATGTTGAGGAGACATCTGCTCGGAATTCCTTATGACGAATAGATTATTTATCACTCTGGATTTTACGGAAGATGTATTAGCAAAGTTAATCGAAATCAGAAAAGAAATTTATGATGATACAACGCTGCGATGGGAGCCGATAGAAAAGCTTCATCTTACCCTTAAGTTTTTAGGTGATGTAAACATTAGTATGATAGATGAGATTAAAAGTTCTTTAGACTTTATTTCCGGCGAATGCAAAGAAGTGTTTTCTAACTTTACTCAATTTGGAATATTTTACAAATTCAAAAAACCCTCCATTTTATGGATAGGTATTGAAAAAACGGAGGAACTGGAGTTTCTTCATTTAACCGTAAACAGAGAAATAAATAAACTCGGATTTCAATCTGAGAAGAGATCTTTTAAACCTCATCTTACTCTGCTAAGATTGAAAGGAAAAGAAAGTTTATCAAAAATTAAAGAATTGACAAATCTTAAACTATCAGGTTTAAAATTTAGAACTTCGAAAATATCTTTAATGAAAAGTGAACTGAGTCCGACGGGTTCAGTTTATAAAAACTTATACAGCAATAATTTGATTCAACAAGGAGGATAAATGGCGCAGGATAGAGATGCCAGAATGAAAATTTTAGAAGATACGATGTCAAACATCGAAAAGACGTACGGTAAAGGTGCCATCATGAAATTGGGTGATGGTGTGATTAATAAAGTAGAATCGATTTCTACCGGTTCTATTTCACTCGATCACGCACTTGGTATCGGCGGAGTTCCAAGAGGCAGAATTGTTGAAATTTACGGACCGGAATCTTCCGGTAAAACCACTTTATGTCTGCACATTATTGCCGAAGCTCAAAAGGCGGGCGGTCTTGCCGCATTTGTGGATGCCGAACACGCATTGGATATTAATTACGGCAAGAGACTTCATGTTGATGTGAACAACCTCTTAATCTCTCAACCGGATTACGGTGAACAAGCATTAGAAATAGTTGACACACTTGTTAGAAGCAATGCATTGGATATTATTGTGATTGATTCGGTTGCGGCACTTGTACCGCGTGCAGAAATTGAAGGCGAAATGGGTGATCCGCAAATGGCAGTTCAGGCTAGATTGATGTCTCAGGCTTTGCGAAAATTAACCGGAGCAATCAGCCGTTCAAAAACGTGTGTAATATTTACAAATCAATTACGTTCGAAAATTGGTATAATGTTCGGTAATCCCGAAACAACCACGGGCGGAAACGCACTAAAATTTTATGCTTCACTAAGATTGGATATCCGCAGAATTGCCGCCATTAAAAATGGTCAGGATGTGATTGGTAATCGTACAAAAGTTAAAGTTGTAAAAAGCAAAGTCGCACCTCCGTTCAAAGAAGTGGAATTTGATATTTTATATAACGAAGGTATAAGTAAAACCGGTGATTTGCTTGATCTTGCAGTAAATATGAATATGATTAAAAAAAGCGGCGCATGGTTTACCTACGGCGAAGACAGATATCAGGGCAGGGAACAGTTTCGTCAGTTTCTGCTCGAAAACACCGAATTATTTGACAAATTGGAAAAAGAAGTTAGAACTGAGCTTGGTTTATTAAAAGATGAGCCGAAGGGAGAAACTGATGCCGAAGATAAATCAAAAAAGAAGTAAATAAGAAAGTTTGTTTTGAATAAAAAATGC
>JAENZU010000242.1 GCA_016841125.1 Melioribacter sp.
CCGATGAGAGAAAATATCAATAGTCTGCTTAGGCGCGAATCAGAATTGATAGCAGACTCGACAATTCCATATCTCCGCGATACCTCCGATCACATGCTGCAGATCTACGAAAACACAGAGGTTCTTCGCGATTCAATAATTACACTGCTGGATATTTATCTATCAAGCGTGAATAACCGTATGAATCAGGTAATGAAAGTATTAACGCTGATTGCAACTATATTTATACCCCTTACGTTTATTGCCGGTGTTTACGGAATGAACTTCACAAATATGCCCGAATTACACTGGAAATACGGCTACTATGCTGTTCTTTTGGTGATGCTTGTTGTCGGAATTCTGCTTGGCATTTTCTTCAAACGTAAACATTGGCTCTAGTAGAAAATTTTTTCCCTTTTAGAATTAGCAAAAATAATTAAGTTTTATTCCACCCAAATAGTTAGTTTATATAAATAATAAAATGCAGGAATGTTTTGCCATCTAATGATTCAATTCTTGAAGAACTAAAGCTTCTGAGAGAAGAAAACAAAGAACTTAAACAAAGGGAAGCCGAGCACAAAGCAACGCTCGAGCAGTTAGAAAAAACCAGCCTGGAATACAAAACCCTTTTTGAAAATACGGGAACAGCCACAGTAATTTTCGATGATGCAAAGACCATTAAAATGTGCAATAGGAAATTCGCTGAACTTGCTGGTCTCCCGGTAAAAGAAATAATAGGTAAAAATTGGGAAATTTTTGTTTCAGAAAAGGACAAAGTGAGGCTGGATGAAAATCACCGGCTTCGTACTACCGATCCCGATATTCCGCCCCAAAATTATGAGTTTGAATTTGTTGATTCAAAAGGGGGCAAAAAAAATATTTATATTGAAATTGTCCGTATCGAAAACTCGGATCAAAGAATAGCTTCATTACTCGATATCACCTGGCTCAAAAATACGGATTCTGAATTGAAGGAAAGCCTAAAGCAGCTTGAAGCGATAACTGCCAGCATTCCGAATATAATTTGGAAAGCAGAAGTTGACTCCGAGGGCCAATTTACTAACACATATATATCGGAATCCATAAATGATCTATTAGGTTATTCTCCTAATTCTTTCGGACACAATTGGAGCAAATATTTCAATCTAATATTGCCGAAATACCTCCCGCAAATAATGGAAAAATTCCGGGAAGGTTTCAAAAACGTAGGCAAGACAATCTCTTTCGTTTATGAAATAAAGAAAGCGAATGGTGAAATTGCATGGTTTTCATCAAGCGGCAGAGCCTTTTATGAAAATGGAATAATGAAAATTTATGGTTCCAATATTGAAATTACAAAGAGTAAAAAAATGGAGGAAGCATTAAAGGAAAGCGAAGAAAAATATAGAGGCTTTCTTGAAAATGCGACCGAGGCAATTTTATTGACGGACGAGGATGGAAATATAATTGAGTGGAACCGGGCAATGGAAATATTATCCGCAATTCCCAAAGAGGAGGCACTAAATAGAAAATTGTGGGATATTCAATTCCAACTCACCATTCCCGAATATAAAACCGATGAAATTTTTAGTTCAATAAAGACTAAACTAGTTCAATTTTATAAAGACGGCAACATTCATTTTCCTTCTAAAAATTACGAAATTAAAATTTATGCAGCCGGCAAGATAAAAGATGTTCTACAGTCATCATTTATTATAAAAACATCATCCGGTTATAGACTTGCAAGTATTTCCTGGGAAATTACCGAAAGGAACAAATTAAAGGGTGAACTCGAAAAAACAAACAAGCAGTTGAAAACCTTTACAAGACATATTCAGATTCTAATTGAAGAAGAGAAGAGGTACGCCGCACAGGAGATTCATGATAAGCTTGGTCAGGGGCTTTCTGCACTTAAAATTGATCTGATGAGAGTAAATAATAATGTTGCAAATTCTGATAAAAAAGTAATTAAAAGTTTATCAGAAATGAAAGATTTGATTGATGATCTGATTACCATTCATCATCGGATAGTTATGAATTTGAGACCCGGAATGCTGGATGATTTAGGAATAGGAACTGCTTTAGGCTGGTACGCTAAGGAAATGTCCGAGCAATATAAAACCAATATAGTACTAACTACAAGTCCTGAAGAACTTAAAATACCTGAACCATATTCAACCGAATGCTTTAGAATAGCACAAGAAGCTATTAAAATTTCTGCAATAAATTCGAATTCGGAAAATGTTGAAGTGATGCTCTGGCTGGAAAAAAATATAATTTTCTTAACTGTCCGGGATGATGGAGAAAGTGCAAAGGAAGAAAAATCGAACTCTGCTAATTCAGTTGTATTGTTGGATATTAAAGAGAGAGTTTCTGCACTAATGGGTGATATGAATTTTTCCGAAAAAACCAACAAAGGCAGATCGATAAAAATAAGAATCCCGATAAATGAAAACCTGACAGACCGATTTGAGAAAACGGTTAAAAATTTTAGAATAACAAACCCGCAATAGCAAAAAACCCCTCTCAAAAATGAAAGGGGTTTATTAAAACTAAAACCAATTTAATTTTAATTCAGAAGATCTACCATCGCAGTTAGTTCATCAACAATTGCATCGGTGCTTCCGGCGTAACCAACACTTTTAAAACGAATATTTCCGTCCGGACCGATAATAAATTTTGTGGGTATGCCGGAGACTTTAAAACTTTCAATAACTTTATTATCAGTATCCATTAAAACCTGAAACGGATAATTATTATCTTCAATAAATTTTTTGGCGTTTGCCTCTTTGTCATCAACTCTTTCCCATGAGTTAACGAAAAAGAATTTTACCTTTTCACCGTCTCCCAACTTTTCAATTGATTTGTTCATTCCAGGAAAAGACATTCTGCACGGTCCGCACCATGTAGCCCAAAAATCAATTATAACTGTTTTCCCTTTATAATCCGCAAGTGAAACTTGATTACCGTTGAGATCGGTCAATGTAAATTGAGGTGCCGGTTCGTTTATCATTTCCTTTTCAAGTTTAGCCTTCAATTCTTTTTCGGCTTCGGCTTCAAATTCAGATAAATATTCTTCAAATCCTTCTTCACTTCCGGTGGTATTGGTATAAGCAGCTTTTAGGTTTTCTTTAATCGCCTCGCTCCCATTTCCGTTAACAATAAATTTTTCGGCTTCGGATTTAAGTTTACTGAAATTTTCGGTAGCCGCAAGAGCATCAATATAAAGCTCATTTACCTCTTGAGTTTCACCTTCGGTATATTTTACGGCTTCGGAGAGGGGTTCAACTGCATCCGCCGGTTTATCCAATTTCATCAGCGACTTTCCGTAAGCAAACAAATTCATTCCAGTATACCATTTAAAGTTTTCTTTCCATTCTTCTTCGGTCATACTTTTAGGTTTTTCGCCTTTGGGATTTTCAACTTCTGCCAATGAACGATCTTTACCAATTTGCGAAATATCTAATGCCAACTGCGGATCACCATCTTCATCCAGAATAGAATTTGCAACTGCATAAAATCTGTAAAGTGATACTTTACCGCTATTCTCTTTTATAAAGTCGGCTGCCAGCTGAAATTTTTTCTCCGAGCGGTATTGATTTGCTACCAGGTCATAAACATTTTCAAGATATTCGCTGTTAGGAAATTTTTCATCGAATTCTTTAACCATCTGTTTCTTTTTGTCAATATCTTTTTCTTCGTAAATATTGCGGTACATTTGATTTTGAACAAAATCACCGGCAGGGTATTTCTCTAAAATTACATCTTCAAATTTTTTCGCAGTTTCGCTTTCGCCAATGGTACCATACCAGGTTGAAAGCAGAACAAGATCATCTTCCGATGGATCTTCTTTTTGAGCAACTTGATCCAAAATATTTTTAATTTCACCATAGGCATCGGCTTTCTTTTCACGGTCCAAAGCAATAAAATAATTTTTTAGATGATCAAACTTTAACTCCGGTTTTTGTTCGAATGCCTGCTGATACAATTTAATGGCGCGTTCTCTGTCAACTTCCAGATCCGCATTTCTTCCCCAATTAACGTATGCACCTGCCAATCCGGCAACTGCTTCCGGCAGAGGATTCCCTTTATCATCCTTCATTTGAACGATATAACCTTCTCCGTCATTATTGTCTGTAGTTTCACCGCTTTTTAATTTTACGATAACACCATAAGTTTCGTTATCAGTAGGAATTTCAGCTTTCCAGCCGTTAGAATATTTTGATAACTCTTTACTCTCGGCAGAGAGCAGGTCGTTTCCGAACTTGTAATAGATCATTTCAACTTCTTCTGCACCGGCAAGATCGGTTTCAGATAAGTTGAACATCAACGTCAATTGATCACCCGGTTTGGGATTTACAGGTTCGTAAACAAAACGTTCTGTAATCTCCTCCGGACCACAGGCAGTTAAGAAAATTAGTGTGAGCAGAATTGCTATAGTTAAAATTTGTTTCTTGAACATTTATTCCTCTCTAATTCTAAAGGTTTTATATTTGTGTAAATATAATAATAAATGTTTTTAATCCCGAACCAAATTAGCATCGCTAATTCATAATTACATCAAAAAGAATAAATTGCGAATCGGCGTCTGCTTTAATTTTCAACTTGGTCTCATCATTGGTTTTAACTGCATCTCCGGTGGATAGTTTGATTCCGTTAACGTCCAGTCTTCCTTCAATTAAATAGAGATAAAGACCGCGGTTATCTCTGCCGGAATATTCTAAAGTTTTTTGATCCTCAAGAAAAGAGATGAACAAATCAGCGTCCTGCTCAATTTTAAGTTCACCGTTTTGATCTGAACTTCCAACAATCTTTTGAAGCTTGTTAATCCTTTCCGTTATCGGAAACTTTTTCTGATCATACGATGGTTTAAGTCCGTTCGCATTTGGCAGAAACCAAATTTGCAATAAATGAACACCTTCTTCATTTGAATTGTTAAATTCGGAATGCATAATTCCGCTGCCGGCAGACATTCTCTGGACTTCACCTTTGCGGATAACTTCCTTAGTTCCGGTACTATCCTCATGAGCGAGTGCACCTTCTAAAATAATTGTCACAATTTCCATATCGCGATGAGGATGTTTTGGGAATCCTGAACCTGGCAATATCCTGTCGTCGTTTAAGACTCTAATTGGTCCGAATCCCATCATTTCGGGATTAAAAAAATTGCTGAATGAAAAACTATGATAGCTTTCCAGCCAGCCGATTTTTGTTTTTCCCCGGTGCTCTGAATTTATTTTTGTTAACATTTTTTACTCACTTTTTATATTAAAAAATTTTTCATCTAAACTATATTTACCTGGTCCGCTTAAGAACATAACTATTGAAATAATCAGCAGTGTAAGTGCAAATTCAATTCCTTTGGGCATAAAGAAACCGCCGGACCAGTGGACAGCAAAAACCGCAACAGCCATTGTAATTGCTGTACCGATTGCCGAAAATCTCGTCAATAATCCGATTATCAAAAAAAATCCGCCAAAAAATTCTGCGAATATCGCTAAATATCCCAGCATTGGTGGAATTGCAAGTTTATCTCCCCATGTCGCAATTGTTGCCTCCAATCCCCTGCCGCCAAACCATCCCATTATTTTTTGGGAACCGTGCGCAAACATCACCGTGCCTAATATTAATCTCAGCAGAAAAATCTGAAATGAATAATTTCCGAATGATTTAATTAAAAATTTCATTAAAAATTCACCTTCCTTTTATATTAAATATTACGAACTCGAACTAATAAAACAAATTTTTTTATTCGTGAAGTTTCATAATTGAACTTCCTAATTTCTTCAATAATTTTCCCAATTCAATTTGTTCCCCTTCATCAAGTACGTTCATTAAATCGGCAACATAGAAGGCATGTTTAGAAAATATTTCGTCGAATAATTCTTGTCCTTTTTTGGTAAGCTGAACAACAATTGCACGCCGATCCTCCTTGCTAT